>DASXPO010000104.1:0-18661 GCA_036493535.1 Casimicrobiaceae bacterium | reverse complement strand
TATCACGCTGACTTCGTTCGTGATGCTTGGCGCGGTCAGCGTCGCGATCGCGGCGGCGGTGTGCGAGCTTGTGGCGGGCTCACCCGAAGCCGCGGCGAGCGACGCACACGCGCTCGATGTGATCCTGCTTGCAGGCGCCGCGCTTGCGTTCGTCGGCGCACTAGGACTGATGATGTTCGGGGGGCCACCCGCCACGGCCCTCGACCAGGCTTCAGCCTGACGCAAGCCATTTGCCTCTCACCATGGCCTGTCCCCGCGGTCGCACCTCATCAAACTTGCCGAAGATTCTTGTTGAAGAATTCGACCGTCCGCGACCACGCCAGTTTGGCGGCTGCGGCGTCGTAGCGCGTCGTCGCGTCGTTGTTGAAGCCGTGTTGCGTGCCCGGGTATTGGAACATCTGGTACTTGACGTTGGCGGTCTTCAACGCCGTCTCGTACGCCGGCCAACCCGCATTGATCCGTTGATCGTTTTCCGCGTAGTGGATGAGCAACGGCGCCTTGATCTTCGCCGTGTCTTCCCCCGAAGGCTGCGCACCGTAGAAGGGAACCGCGGCGCCAAGATCCGGAAGGCGCGTCGCTAGCATGTTCGCGATGCCGCCGCCGTAGCAAAACCCGACGACGCCGATCTTGCCGGTGCATTCGGGCAGTGTCTTCAAATAATTCGCGGCCGCCACGAAGTCTGCGCGGCATTTCGCTTGATCGAGCTGCTGAAACAGCGCCGCTGCCTTCTCTTCATCGCCGGGATAACCGCCGAGAGAGGACAATTCGTCCGGCGCGAGCACGACGAAGTTGTCGAGCGCCAGCCGGCGCGCGATATCTTCGATGTGCGGATTGAGACCGCGATTCTCGTGGACGACAAGTATGCCCGGCAGCTTTCCCGAGTGATTCGCCGGCGTGACGAGATAGGCGCGCACCTTTCCGTAGCCGGCAGGCGAGGGGACCTCGACGAAGCTCGACTTGATCCGCTTATCGTCTTTCGGAATCTGCTGCGCCTCGGCGAATTTCGGCCGCAGCGACTCGAGCAGCATCGTCGCCGTGACGCCGCCGACCGCATATTTCGCAACGCCGTTCAGGAAACCGCGGCGCTCGATCTGTCCGTGAACGTACAGGTCGAACCAGCGCAGCACTTCGGGATGAAAATCTCGCGCCGTCTTACGCTCCATTCCTTCCTCTCTACTCTGTTCTACAGCGATGCGCCGCAATTCCAGCAAAGATCGAAATTCGCCGGGGATTCCTCGTTGCAGCGCGCACAGCGAACGCTGCCGCCGCGCGCGGCGTCCGCTTCCATCGAGCGCAGGAGGATCGTCGCGCGCTCGCGATCTTCTTCGCGGGCGAGCCAGACCTGCGGCTGCGCGACGTCCGGCGGGACGTCGCCCACGATCGACGACGCGTGCTCGTTGAAAACGTGCGCCTTGATCCCGGCCTGATTGAGCCGATCGGCCAACAGGTAGGCATCAAAGCGCTGGCGGGCGACGTAGAAGCGAATCATGTTTTAATCGGTCGGCACTCGGACAGCGCGATGACGAGGCGCTCGAGAACGCCGATCAGCGGCGCCGCACGCGAAGGATCGTAGCGGAACGGCGGCGATTCGTCCATGTAACACGATTGACCGATCTCGAGCTGCAGCGCATGCGTGCCCTCCGCCGGCCGGCCGTAATGACGCGTGACGTAGCCACCGGTGAAGCGTCCATCGGCGACGTGCGAAAACGACGGTGCGGCCGCCAACACATCGATCGCAAGACGTGCGACGTTCTCCGCGCAGCTCGTGCCACGTGCGGTCCCGAGATTGAGATCGGGCAATCGCCCCGCAAAAAAACGCGGCACCTCGGACCGGATCGAATGCGCATCGAGCAAGATCGCGTAGCCATGACACGCGCGCACGCGTTCGATCTCGCTCGCCAACATCCGATGGTAGGGATCGTAGAAGATACTGCGCCGCGCGACGATTTCACCTTCGCTCGGCGCGAAACCGTCCGCATAGATCGGCTCGTTCGCGAACGTTCGCATCGGACACAGCTCGGTGTTGTCGGCGCCGGGATAGAGTGCCGCGCCCGATGGATCGCGGTTCAGATCGACGACATAGCGTGAATGCGTCGCCGCGATGACAGTCGCGCCGGTCATGCCGGCAAATCCGTAGAGCGCTTCGACATGCCAATCGGTGTCGGGCGCGACGCGTGCGGCGTCGGTCAGACGCAGCGCGATCGCATCGGGAACATGCGTCCCGGCATGCGGGATGTCGACGATCAGCGGCGAGTCGCCGCGCGTCAATGTCCACAACTGCATCAGAAGCTCATCCGTTGCAGCGTTCCACCGCGAACCATGCCCGCGCAGGTGTTGCCGCCCAACCGATAGGCGAGCTCCGCCGGGCTTTCGATATCCCATAGCGCGATGTCGGCACGCTGACCGATGCTCAACGTACCGCGATCGGCGAGTCCGAGCGCGCGGGCCGCGTGCCGCGTGACGCCGGCGAGCGCTTCCTCGGGCGTCAAGCGGAACAGCGTGCACGCCATGTTGAGCATCAAGACGAGCGAGACCGTGGGCGATGTGCCGGGATTGCAATCGCTCGCGATGGCGATGGGAACGCCGTGCGCGCGCAGCGCCGCAATCGGCGGGAGACGCGTCTCGCGCAGCGAATAGAAAGCGCCGGGCAGGAGCACGGCAATCGTCCCCGCCTTCGCCATCGCTTGCACGCCCCGCTCGCTCGTATGCTCGAGATGGTCGGCCGACAAAGCGCCGTATTGAGCCGCCAGCTCCGCGCCATGCAGATCGGAAAGCTGGTCCGCATGCAGCTTGACCGGCAGACGATGCTCGCGTGCGCAGTCGAAAACCCGTCTCGTCTGCGCCGGCGTGAACGCGATCGATTCGCAGAACGCGTCGACGGCGTCGGCCGCTTCTGCCTTCGCCACGGCGGGAATCATCTCGCGGCAGACGTAGTCGACGTACGCATCCTGGCGGTCCACGAACTCGGGCGGCACCACATGCGCCGCCAGCAGCGTCGTGCGCACGTCGACCGCGCACTCCGTCGCCAGACGACGGGCGATCTTCAACTGCTTCAACTCCGTGGCCGTGTCCTGACCATAACCGGATTTGATCTCGATCGTGGTGACGCCTTCGGCAGCGAGCGCAGCAAGGCGTGGCGCGCTTTGCCCGGCCAGTGCGTCCTGCGTCGCGGCGCGCGTGGCGCGAAGCGTCGACTGAATGCCGCCGCCGGCGCGAGCGATGTCGGCATAGCTCGCCCCATGCAAACGCTGCTCGAATTCCTGCGCACGATTGCCGGCATAGACGAGATGCGTGTGGCAATCGATCAAACCCGGCGTCGCCCACCTTCCACCGCACGACACTCGCCGCGCGGCAGCGGCGCTGCGCGGAAGATCGCGCAACGGACCGATCCACGCAATCCGATCGCCGCGAACGCCGACCGCTGCGTCGCGAATCACGGCATAGCCGGCCAGGTCGCTCATCGTCGCGGCGTGCACGCCGTCGAGGAGCAAGTCGAACCGAACCGCCGCTGTCATGACTCAGACTTCAAGACTGCGCAGCGCGGCGCGATAACGGGCGAAGATCTCCGTCTCGCGCGCATGATGACCGTCGCGAACGATCCACACGCCGCCGCTCATCATGTCGCGCACGGGCTGGCGGCATGGGCCGAACGTTGCGGCATCGAGCATGTCGTCAGACCGCTGACCCGCCAGCGCAGGATCGGCGCTGTTCATGACGACGAAATCCGCTCGATGACCGGCCGCGATCGCGCCGGTTTTTCGTCCAATCGCTTGTGCGCCACCGCGCGCGGCGCGTGCCCAAAGCGATGCGCCGAGCGAAGAATCGCCGCGTCCAAGAAGGTTCCTACGCTGCAGTTGCAGCCGTTGCGACCATTCGAGCTGGCGCAACTCGGCAAAGGGATCGATGATCGTGTTCGAATCGCTGCCCACGGCGAATGCGCCGTCCGCGTCGAAATACGTCAATGCCGAGAACGTCCCGTCGCCCAAATCCGCCTCGGTCGTCGGCGCGAGTCCCGCGACAGCGCCGCTTCGTGCAAGCGGGCGCGCTTCATCGTCGGTCATGTGCGTCGCATGCACTATGCACCAACGGCGATCGATTTGCGCGTGACTCAACAGCCATTCGACGGGACGCATGCCGCTCCACGCCGCGCAGGCGTCGACTTCTTGTTTCTGTTCGGCCGCGTGAATATGCAACGGGGCCGCGCCGGGAACCAAGCGGACGATTGCAGTCAATTCGTCCTGCGAGACCGCGCGTAAGCTGTGGGGAGCGACCCCGAGAACGAAATCGCGTTTCGCTGCCGCATCGCTCAAGGTGGCGATCAAGCGTCCATAGCTCTCGATCGACTGCGCAAAGCGCCGCTGCGACTCGCCGAGCGCGCCGCCGCCGAATCCGCCGTGCGCAAAGAACACGGGCAACAACGTAAGCCCCAACCCCACTTCCTCCGCCGCGGCGACGATGCGCCACGACAGCTCCGCCGGATCGGCATACGGTTGCCCGCGCAGATCGTGATGAACGTAATGGAACTCCGCCACGGTCGCATAACCCGCTTTCGCCATTTCCACGTAAGCCTGGGCGGTGATCGCTGCGAACACATCGGCGTCGACGCGTTCGAGAAACGCATACATCGCCTCGCGCCAAGTCCAAAAGGAATCCTCGCGCGCAGGTGACGAGCGTCCGGTACGACCGGCAAGCGCACGCTGAAATGCATGCGAATGCACGTTGGGCATCGCGGGCACGAGAGGACCGGCGCAACGGTCGGCGTTCGCATCGTCCGCGTCGCTCTCGACGGATACGATCGATCCGGATGGATTGATTTCGATCGCGACGTCGCGGGCCCAGCCATGCGGGAGCAACGCCGTGCGTGCGAACAGCCGGCGCGACTCGGCGGCGCTCAATGGGCGATCTCGATCAAATCGATCGCGGCAGCCAGCGCGACGGCGTCGGACGACAACGGATTCACGCGCAGCACGGACGGCGCCGCATTGCTCGCGTCGATGAGCAGCGTATGACCGTCGTGAAGCGTGAGCGGCACATGTCCTGCGATCAGGCACTCGCAGACGCCGACTGCCGCGTAGCAAAGCTGGAACCGCGCGGGTGCAATCGCTTCGGCGCTGCCGCGGACGATCGCGACCTCGCCGCGCGCCTGGGTCCGGCGCACCATCAAGTTGAAGTCGCGCACGGGGCCGTCGTAGAGCGTGCACTCGAGCGATATGTCGCCCGCAAATTTCACGGGTTCGTAATGCGCGCGTACCTCGAGCGGCTCGCCGACGCCGGCGAGGATCAGGCCGGCGCCGTGCAGCAACACAAGGGTTCGATCGACTGCGGGAAATGCGGAAAAAGGTCCGTCGCGCTCGACGTCGGCAACGCTCACGCGCCAGATGAAACGGTCGAATCCGGAACCGGACGGAAACGAGGCGATTTCGGTGGTGCGGCCTCCGCCGTTCTTCCAGCTCGTGCTGCGATAGTCGGCGGGCGCCAGGACGCGGTGCATGGCAGGACCCTATCTCAAAATCAGCTGCGCAGCCCGATTACTTTGTCGTGTCCTCACTCGCCCCTCGCTGTAGTTCTATCTACTATCGCGGGTCTCGCTGCGGGACCTCATTTGCCCACTGAGGTCCTCGGCCCCCTCGCCGGCTGTTGAGCTAGGGTCCAAGAGGGTGCATGAACGGCACAGACGCGGAACGGGTTACGTACGGGCTCGCCGATTGTAAACCCCCGCTGCCGCAGTAAGGCCGGCGCCCAGCCGTTGACACCGAAGGCTCGCACCGCCTAGATTGTGCCCCTTCCGTTCCGCTCAATCGGAGACCTCCGCATGCACAAGCTTCTCGCACTCACGTTGCTGGGATTTCTCGCAACGGTTGCCGTCGATGCGATCGCCCAGACCAAGGTTGTGATCGGCTACTCCGGCTGGACCGGGTTTGCCCCGCTCACGCTCGCGCGCGACGCCGGCATCTTCAAGAAAAACGGCGTCGACGTCGAGCTCAAAAAGATTCCACAAAAAGACCGTCATCTCGCGATCGCATCGGGCGACGTGCAATGTGCGGCGACGACGGTGGAGACATGGATCATCTGGAACGCGAACGGCGTCGCGACGAAGCAAATCTTCCAGATGGACAAGAGTTACGGCGCCGACGGAATGGTCGTGCGCAACAACCTTGCGAAGATCGCCGATCTGAAGGCAAGACGGTCGCCGCATCGGCGCCCGGTACCGCGCCGTATTTCACGCTCGCATGGTTCCTGAAAAAGAACGGGCTGTCGGTCAAGGACGTCACGATCGTCAATCTCGAGCCGGCCGCTGCGGCGCAGGCGTTCGTCGCGGGACAAAACGATGCGGCGATGACATACGAGCCATATTTGTCGACGGTCCGCTCCAATCCGCAAGCCGGCAAGATCATCGCGACGACGCTCGATTACCCGATGGTGATGGACACGTTCGGATGCACGCCGAAATTCCTGACCGATAATCCGAAGGCCGCGCAAGCGCTCGCGAACAGTTATTTCGAAGCGCTGGAAATGATCAAGAGCGATCCGAAAAAAAGCTACGAGATCATGGGCGCCGATGTGAAGCAAAGCGGCACGGAATTCGAGGGCTCGGCGAAATACCTGCGCTGGCAGGACAAGGCGGCGAATCAGAAATTCTTTGCCGGAGAATTGCAGCAATTCAGCAAGGAAGCGGCTGCATTGTTGACGGAGCTCGGCATCATCAAGAGCACGCCCGATACCGCGACGATCATCGATACGAGCTATATCAAGTAGCACACCGCTCGTGACATGACCCCCCTGAAGCCGGTGTCCCAGGGCCACAAGCTCGTCCTGGGCCTCGGCTTTTTTGTGCTGTTCGTTGCCGCGTGGAGCGCTGCGACGTTCGGGGGCTTCGTCTCGAAGACGTTTCTCGCCGACCCGTTGACGATGGCGCGCGAGGGATACGCTCTTTTTGCCGAGCATGGATTCGCGCGCGACGTCGCGATTACGATCTGGCGCGTCGTGGGCGGGTTCGTCCTCGCCGCGGTCTTTGCCGTGCCGCTCGGAATCGCGATGGGCGCGTACAAGCCGATCGAGGCATTCTTCGAGCCGTTCGTCTCGTTCGCTCGCTATCTGCCGGCGTCCGCGTTCATTCCATTGCTGATACTCTGGGCCGGCATCGGCGAAACGCAAAAGTTGCTGGTGATCTTCATCGGCTCGTTCTTTCAGGTCGTCCTGATGGTCGCAGTGACCGTCGGATCGACGCGACGCGATCTGGTCGAAGCCGCCTACACGCTCGGTGCGAACGCGAGAGGCGTCGTGCGTCGCGTATTGCTGCCGAGCTCAGCGCCCGCGATCGCCGAGTCGTTGCGTCTCGTCCTGGGCTGGGCCTGGACCTACGTGATCGTCGCGGAGTTGATCGGCGCGTCGAGCGGCATCGGCCACATGATCACCGACAGCCAGGCGCTCCTCAATACCGGCCAGATCATCTTCGGCATCATCGTGATCGGCATCATCGGATTGATCTCGGACTTCCTGTTCAAGTGGGTCAATCGCAGGCTGTTTCCGTGGTCCAATGAATAGGCTCTCGATCGACGGCGTCGCGCGTACGTTTCCGGGCGTACGCGGCGGCGCGCCGACCGAAGCGCTACAGCCAACGACGCTTGCCGTCGCCGACAACGATTTCATCACGATCCTCGGGCCGTCCGGCTGCGGCAAATCGACGTTGCTTCGAATTGTCGCGGGGCTCGACACCCCGAGCGCGGGACGCGTGCTACTGGACGGTGCGCCGGTCAGCGGACCGGGCGCGGATCGCGGCATGGTCTTTCAAAGCTATACGTTATTCCCCTGGCTGACCGTCCGGCAAAACATCTGCTTCGGCCTGCGCGAGAAACGGATGCCGATCGCGCAACAAAACGAAATCGCCGCCCATTACGTTACCAGGGTCGGGCTCGCCGGCTTCGAGCATCACTATCCGAAAATGCTGTCCGGCGGCATGCAGCAGCGCACGGCGATTGCAAGAGCGTTGGCGAACGATCCGAAGATCCTGCTGTTGGACGAGCCGTTCGGCGCGCTCGACAATCAAACGCGCGCGCTGATGCAGGAGCTGCTGCTGTCGATCTGGGAGACCGAGCGGAAGACGGTGTTGTTCGTCACGCACGACATCGAGGAGGCCATCTTCATGGCGAACCGCATCGCGGTGATGACCGCGCGTCCCGGTCGGATCAAGGCGGAAGTCGCCGTGACTCTGGCTCATCCCCGCCATTACACGATCAAGACGTCGCCCCAATTTTCGGAGCTGAAGCGACGCTTGACTGAGGAGATTCGCAGCGAAGCGCTGAAGGTCGCGACGCTCGCGTGAACGGCTACTTCGTGCAGACCGCCTCGACATTGTTGCCGTCCGGATCGAACAGAAACGCTGCGTAGTACGTCGGGCTGTAATCTTTGCGCAATCCGGGTGAGCCGTTGTCGCGACCGCCCGCTTTCAGCCCTTCCGTGTAGAAGCGGTCGACGGCGGCATGATCGGATGCGCGGAATGCGACGTGCGCGCCCCGCTCCGTGGAGCCCTTCTCGACGGTGAGCCACAGCGCCGGCGCGCCTTGCGGCCCTAAACCTGCACTCGACTCGTCGCGCGATGCGATGACGTGGCCCAGCGGTTTCAACGCGGCTTCGTAGAAGCGCACGCTTGCATCGAGGTTATTGACCTTGAGGCCGATGTGGTCGTACATGGTCGTGATCCCTCACCCATGAAAGTCCGTAGCGGACACGATCGAAGTCTACGAAAACGGCCGCTTTCGCGCTGTCAGAATCTTGCGCATTTCGGTTGCATCACGCTGATTCGCCGAGCGGCGAAGCAGCGACGGCGTCGTGCCGAAGATGTTGCGAAACGCGGCGGTGAAATGGCTGTGGCTCGAGAATCCGAGGTCGACGCCCACCGTCGCGAGATCGCGCGACGTGTCGATTACGTCGTCGAGCGCCGCGGTCAGTCGCGCCATCATCTGATAGCGATGCAAGGGCAGGCCGGCGTAGCGTCTAAACATTCGCGCCAGATGAAACGGAGAGCTGGAGACACGCTTCGCCAACGCGGATAGCGTCCAGTCCTGTGCAGGTTCCGAAACGAGCGTGATTTTTGTGTGCTCGACGATTTCTTCATGCCGGTATCGCGTCTGCTCTCGCGCATGCAGCGCCCGCAGCGGGTCGGTGCGGGCGCTACGGGTCGTCGCGGCGAGCAGCTGCAAGGCGGTCTCGTCGGCCTCGAGCCGGTTGGCGAGACGCCGCGCCAGACGATGTCGCAGCGACTTCCGGGCGACGATCGACTCCGCGGTCAGCAGCACATCGCTACCGGCAAATGTCGCTTTGTCGCGCGCTGCTTCGCCCTGCGGGCCAGCGATCTCGCGGAGCACGTCCGAAGTCGGTTCGATCGCGAGGCACTCGTCCCCGCCGTCCACCGGATGGCTGACGCGGTACGGCTCGTCGACGTTGAAAAAAACACCATGGCAGATGTCCGCCACCAAGTGGGTGCGAGGATCGCGATGTTTGACGAAGACGCCGCGCAGCGGCAAGACGAGCGTCGAGGTCGTCGCATGCTCGATTGGACCGCAGCAACGATCCTCGGGCCGACAGTGGACGATGCGAATGCGCGCAACGGCGCTTTCGTGCGCGAGGCTCGCAGTCAAGGTCACAGCCGACCGCCGCTTTTCTGCCACTTCCACGCATCGGCGCAGATGGCGTCGAGGCTTCGCGTCGCGCGCCAATTCAGCGCTTCGTGCACGCGCTTGACGTCGGCAATCAGAACGGCCAGATCGCCGGCGCGCCGGGGCGCGGGCAATTGTCCGATGCTGCGACCGCAAGCCCGCTCGAACGCAGCCACGATTTCGGTGACTGACTGCCCGCGTCCGCTGCCGACGTTCACCGTGATGGCCCCATGCGAGTCCGCGAGTCCCTTGAGCGCCTGCACGTGCGCCAGCGCGACGTCCTGGATGTGGACGTAATCGCGTATCGCGGTTCCGTCCGCCGTCGGCCAATCGCTGCCGGCGATTTGAATCTCTGACATCTCGCCTGCTCCGACGCGCGCGAGCAGCGTAATCAGACCCGACGGACGGCCGCGCGGCGCCTCGCCGAGCATTCCGGTCGTATGCGCGCCGGCTGCATTGAAGCAGCGGAGAATTGCGATGCGCCAATTCGCGTTGGCGCGCGCGAGATCGCGCAGGAAATCCTCGACGACGCGCTTGGTGCGCCCGTAAACATTTTGTGGCGTGAGCGGCGTGTCCTCCGCGATGGGGGAAGCGCTGGACTGACCGTAGGCGGCTCCCGACGACGTGAATACGAGCATCGCGACGCCCGCCTCGCCCATCACCTCGATCAGCGATAGCGCGCCGCCGACATTGACGTCGTAGTAGGCGAGCGGCCGCTCTTCCGATTCGTCGATCGACTTGAGTCCTGCGCAATGCACAACGGCGGCGATCGGATGATCGTGAAAGACGCGCCGCACCGCGGCGAGATCGCGGAGGTCGGCATTGACCCATGGGACCGGACGCCCCGAAAGCGCCTCGAGGCGCGGCAGCACGGCCGGCGTGCTGTTGGCGAAATTGTCGAGCACGACCGGCGCGTAACCACCGCGCGCGAGCTCGACGACGACGTGCGAACCGACGTAACCTGCACCGCCGGTGACGAGGACGGTTTCGGGCATAGTCCGCGAATCCTAACAAAAAAGCCGGCATGCGCCGGCTTCTTTTCTCGCCTCGCTGCGACGCTTAACTCTCTGCGGCCTCGGCGCCTTCCGTGGCCTGCGGCCGATCGACCAGCTCGATTAGGGCCATCGGCGCGCTGTCGCCTTTGCGGAACCCGAACTTCAGGATCCGCAGATACCCGCCCGGACGCGCCTTGTAGCGCGGCCCGAGCTCATCGAACAGCTTGACGACGACGTCGCGATCGCGCAGCCGGTCGAACGCGAGACGGCGGTTGGCGACCGTCGGATCCTTGCTCAACGTGATGAACGGCTCGGCGACGCGGCGCAATTCCTTCGCTTTGGGCAACGTCGTGCGGATCGCCTCGTGCGTGAACAGCGAATTGGCCATGTTGCGCAGCATCGCGATCCGATGCGAGCTCGTGCGGTTCAGCTTTCTGAGGCCGTGACGGTGACGCATAGCTTTTCCTTGTCCTTACAGCCAAAAATCGACTGGCTTCGCCAGCGATTTTTGGGAAATACTATCCGTAAAAAGTAGGGGTCTACTTTTTACGGTCGATCCAATCCCGCCGGCGGCCAGTTCTCGAGCTTCATGCCGAGCGACAGTCCGCGCGATGCGAGCACTTCCTTGATCTCGTTCAGCGATTTGCGACCGAGGTTCGGCGTCTTCAGCAGTTCCGTCTCGGTGCGCTGAATCAGATCGCCGATGTAATAGATGTTCTCGGCCTTGAGGCAATTCGCCGAGCGCACCGTGAGCTCGAGATCGTCGACCGGACGCAACAGAATCGGATCGACCTGCGGCGCCGCGCGTTCGGCGGACGGCACGTCGGTGCCCTTCAAGTCCGCGAACACCGACAATTGGTCGACCAGCACGCTCGCCGCATAGCGGACGGCCTGCTCCGGCTCGACTACGCCGTTGGTCTCGATATCGAGGACGAGCTTGTCCAGGTCCGTGCGTTGTTCGACGCGCGCCGATTCGACGGCGTAGCTCACCCGACGCACCGGCGAGAACGACGCGTCGAGCAGGATGCTGCCGATCGTGCGGCCGCCCTCGGGCTTGATGCGTGCCGTCGCCGGCTGATAGCCGCGACCCTTCTCGACCTTGATTTCCATTTCGATCTTGCCGCCGGAGGTCAGATGCGCAATCACGTGCTCGGGATTGATGATCTCGACGTCATGATTCGGCTCGATGTCCGCAGCCGTCACCGGTCCCTCGCCGGTTTTGGCAAGCTTCAGCATCACGTGATCGCGGTTATGCAGCTTCAGCACGACACCCTTCAGGTTGAGCAGGATGTCGACGACGTCTTCCTGCACGCCATCGAGCGCGGAGTACTCGTGCAGAACGCCGGTGATCTTCACCTCCGTCGGCGCGTAACCGGGCATCGACGAAAGGAGAACGCGGCGAAGCGCGTTGCCCAACGTATGTCCGTACCCGCGCTCGAACGGCTCCATCACGACCTTGGCGTGAAACGGCGACATGCTTTGCACGTCGATGATGCGAGGCTTCAGTAGCGTGGCAGTTTGCATTACGTACCTTTAAAGTTGGAGGGTCGGCGCGCGAAACGCGGCGGCCGACGACATCTCACTCCGTATTGCCTACTTCGAATACAACTCGACGACGAGACTTTCGTTGATGTCCTGCGCGAATTCCGAGCGATCCGGCGCGCCCTTGAACGTGCCTGTCATCTTCTTCGGGTCGACTTCGACCCAGGAGGGGAACCCGACTTTTTCCGCGAGCTGCAACGCATCCTGAATGCGCAGTTGCGATTTCGCTTTTTCCGTCGTCGACACGACATCGCCCGTGCGCAGCAGCGCAGATGGAACGTTTTGCACCTTCCCGTTCACCATGATCGAGCAATGCGAAACGAGCTGGCGCGCTTCGGCGCGCGTCGACCCCAATCCCATCCGATAGACGACGTTGTCGAGCCGCGACTCGAGAAGCTGCAGAAGATTCGTGCCGGTCGAGCTCTTGCCTTTCGTCGCTTCGGCGAAGTAACGCGCGAACTGTCGCTCCAGAACGCCGTACATCCGACGCAACTTCTGCTTTTCGCGCAGCTGCAAGCCGTAGTCCGACGTGCGCGCACCGGACCGCACGCCGTGCTGCCCCGGCTTCGTATCGAGCTTGCACTTGGAGTCGAGCGAACGGCGCGCGCTCTTGAGGAAGAGGTCCGTTCCTTCCCTCCGCGCCAGCTTGCATTTCGGTCCGTTGTATCTCGCCACTTTCGCTTTTCCCTTGATTAGATTCGACGGCGCTTCGGCGGCCGGCAGCCGTTGTGCGGAACCGGCGTCACGTCGGAGATGCTGCTGATCTTGAGGCCGAGCGCGTTCAGCGCACGGACCGCCGATTCACGGCCGGGCCCCGGACCCTTGATCCGCACCTCGAGATTCTTCACGCCGCATTCCTGCGCCGCGCGTCCGGCCGACTCGGAGGCGACTTGCGCCGCGAACGGCGTCGATTTGCGCGAGCCCTTGAAGCCGGCGCCACCCGACGTTGCCCACGACAGCACATTGCCTTGACGATCGGTGATCGTGATGATCGTGTTGTTGAAGGACGCGTGGATGTGCGCGATTCCTTCGGACACGTTCTTCTTGACCTTCTTGCGCGTGCGTGTCGCCGCTGCCTTTTGCGAGGATTGCTGTGCCATCGTCGATTCCCGTTAAGTCTTGGACAGGGAAGGCTTGTTCAACGCGATCTGCTTGCCCTTCTTCGGGCCTTTGCGCGTGCGCGCGTTCGTCCGTGTGCGCTGTCCGCGAACCGGCAGGCCCTTGCGATGCCGCACGCCGCGGTAGCAGCCGAGATCCATCAGCCGCTTGATGCTCATCGTCACTTCGCGGCGCAGATCGCCTTCGACGGTGAACTTGGCGACGCTCTCGCGAAGCTTGTCCATCTGCGCATCGGACAGATCCTTGATCTTCGCCGTCGGCGTGATGCCCGCAGCGACGCAGATCGCCTTCGCGCGCGGACGGCCGATGCCGTAGATCGCGGTCAGCGCGATGTCCGCGTGTTGATGGTTCGGAATGTTGACGCCTGCGATACGTGCCATGGTTCGCCTATGAATTCGTTACCGCGCGATTAACCCTGCCGCTGCTTGTGGCGCGGGTCCGTGCAGATGACGCGCACGACGCCGTTGCGCCGAATGATCTTGCAGTTGCGGCAAATCTTCTTGACCGATGCGAGTACTTTCATTTATTTCGCCCTGAAAATGATCCGCGCGCGCGTCAGGTCGTACGGCGTCAGCTCGACCGTCACCTTGTCGCCCGGCAGGATCTTGATGTAGTGCATCCGCATCTTTCCCGATATGTGGCCCAGCACGACATGATCGTTTTCGAGCTTCACGCGAAATGTCGCGTTCGGCAGCATCTCGACCACCTCGCCTTGCATCTGAATCGTGTCTTCCTTCGCCATCAGCGGGTCGGCAGTCCGCCTTTGAAGTTCGCCTTGCGCAGCAGGCTCTCGTATTGCTGCGACATCATGTAGGCCTGCACCTGGGTCATGAAGTCCATCGTCACGACCACGATGATCAGTAGCGACGTGCCGCCAAAATAAAACGGCACGTTTTTCCACGCGATCAGGAAGTTCGGGATGAAGCACACGACGACGAGGTACAGCGAGCCGATCAACGTGAGGCGCATCGTGATCTTTTCCAGGTACTTCGCCGTCTGATCACCGGGACGATAGCCGGGAATGAACGCGCCGCTCTTCTTCAGGTTTTCCGCCGTCTCCTTCGGGTTGTACTGCAACGCCGTGTAGAAGAAGCAGAAGAAAATGATCGCCCCCGCGTAGAGGATTTCATGCACGGGCTGGCCGGGACCCATCGCCGCCGCGACGTCGCGGAGCCAGATCGTGCCTTCGCTCTGGCCGAACCATTGCACGAGCGTGGCCGGGAACAGGATGATCGACGACGCGAAAATCGGCGGGATCACGCCGCTCATGTTGATCTTGAGCGGCAGATGCGAGCTTTGCCCCTGATACACCTTGTTGCCGACCTGTCGCTTCGCGTAGTTGACCAGGATCTTGCGCAGCGCGCGCTCCATGAAAACGACGAAGCCCGTCACGACGACGACGAGCGCAGCGATGCCGAGGATCAGCAGCCACGAGTACGCGCCCGTGCGTCCTTGCTCCAGCGTTTGCCCGATCGCACGCGGGAGTCCCGCCGCGATGCCGGCGAAAATGATCAGCGAAATGCCATTGCCCAACCCGCGTTCGGTGATCTGCTCGCCCAACCACATCAGGAACATCGTGCCGGTGACAAGCGTGACCGATGACAGCAGGCGGAACGTGTAGCCCGGCTCGATCACGAGGCCCGGCTGCGCTTCCAGCGCGAGCGAAATGCTGACGCCCTGGAAGAACGCAAGGCCGAGCGTCGCATAGCGCGTGTACTGCGTGATTTTCCGCCGGCCGGCCTCGCCTTCCTTCTTCAACGCCTCGAGCGACGGCACCACAACCGTGCAAAGCTGCATGATGATCGACGCCGAGATGTACGGCATGATCCCGAGCGCAAAGATCGAGAAGCGCGACAGCGCGCCTCCCGAGAACACGTTCAGCAGGCCGAGGATTCCGCCCTGTTGGCCGCGGAACAGCTCGTCCAGCACGCTGGCGTTGATGCCGGGCACCGGAATGTGCGTGCCGATCCGGTACACGACGAGCGCGCCCAGCAGAAACCACAAGCGCCGCTTGAGGTCTCCGTACCGATCACCGCTTTTCTGCGCCGGGTTGAAGGTGGTGGCCACTCGTCGTTCCTAAATTGCGTTGTTCATGCTCAAATCAAGTCACGCTTCCAGCGACAAATCAGGCGACGCTGCCGCCCGCCGCCTCGATCGCCGCCTTCGCGCCTTTGGTGGCGAGGATGCCGGTCAGATTGACGGCCTTTTCGAGCTTGCCCGTCTTGATCACCTTGACGGTCTTCGCCGGCGCCGGCACGAGCCCGGCCGCCTTGAGCGCCAGGACGTCGATATCGGCGACCGGCAGCTTGGCGAGGTCCGACAGACGAATCTCGGCCGTGTCGTTCTTCGACCGCGACACGAATCCGCGCTTCGGCAAACGCCGCTGCAACGGCATCTGGCCGCCCTCGAAGCCGACCTTGTGAAAGCCGCCGGAGCGCGCCTTCTGGCCCTTGTGGCCGCGACCGGCGGTCTTGCCGAGACCCGAGCCGATGCCGCGCCCGACACGGCGGCGCGCCTTCTTGGAGCCGGCAGCCGGCTTGATGGTGTTGAGTCGCATCCGTTGCTCCGAATTCCTCTTCGTTGCCGATTACTCGACGACCTGGACGAGATAACTGACCTTGTTGATCATCCCGCGCGTCTCGGGCGTGTCGATGACTTCGACGGTGTGGCTCGTCCACTTGAGGCCCAAACCGCGCACCGTCGCACGATGGTCCTCGCGTGCCCGCGCGATGCCCTTGGCCAGTTTGATCGTGATCTTCTTACGTTCTGCCATGTCAGTTCCGAAGGGCCGCCCCGAGGAACTGGCCAGCCCCCATTGGGGGCAGCGAGCGGAGCGAGCGTGGGGATCGTTTCATCTAGTTCTCGAGAATTTCTTCGACTGTCTTACCGCGCTTTGCGGCGATATCGGCCGGCGCGTTAATCGCCTCCAACGCATTGATCGTCGCCCGAACGACGTTGTACGGATTCGTCGGGCCGTGGCACTTCGCAAGGATGTTCGTCACGCCGACGACATCGAAGACCGCGCGCATCGCGCCGCCCGCGATCACGCCGGTACCGTCTGAAGCGGGCTGCATGTAAACGCGCGTCGAGCCATGCTGGCCGATGACCGCGTGGTGCAGCGTCCCTTTTTTCAACCGAACCTTGACCATCTTGCGGCGCGCTTGCTCCATTGCTTTTTGCACGGCGACCGGCACTTCCTTGGCTTTGCCTTTACCCATGCCGACACGGCCATCGCCGTCGCCGACGACCGTCAGCGCCGCGAAGCCGAGAATGCGTCCGCCCTTCACCACCTTGGTGACGCGGTTGATCGAGATCATCTTCTCGCGCAAGCCATCGCCGCGATCGTCCTGCTGCTGCGGCTGGCGGGGATTTCCACGTTGCTGTGCCATCGATCAATTCCTCAGAACTTGAGGCCGCCCTCGCGGGCTGCGTCGGCCAGCGCTTTCACGCGGCCGTGAAACCGGAATCCTGCGCGGTCGAAGGCAACCGCCTCGATGCCGAGCGCCTTCGCCTTTTCGGCGATCCGCTTGCCGACGATCACCGCGGCCGCCTTGTTGCCGCCGCTCTTCAGCGATTTGCGCAGATCGGCCTCGAGCGTCGACGCGCTCGCGAGGACCTTGTCCCCCGTCGGCGCGATGATTTGCGCGTAGATATGGGAATTCGACCGTCCGACGGTAAGGCGCGTCGCACGCTGCTCGATGATGCGAATTCGCGTCTTGCGCGCACGGCGAATTCGTGGATCCACGTTGTATTTGCTCATGGTCTTGCTCCGCCTACTTCTTCTTGGTTTCTTTGATCACGACCCGCTCGTCGGCATAGCGAACGCCTTTGCCTTTGTACGGCTCCGGCGGTCGATACGCGCGAATCTCGGCTGCGACTTGACCCACCTGCTGCTTGTCGATGCCTTTGACGAGGATTTCCGTCTGCACCGGCGTTTCGACCTTTACGCCTTTCGGCATCGGATAAACGATCGGATGCGAAAAGCCGAGCGACAGATTGATCTTCTCGCCGGCCGCTTGCGCGCGGTACCCGACACCCACGAGCGTCAGCTTCTTCTGGAAGCCCTGCGTCACGCCCGTCACCATGTTGGCGACCAGCGCCCGCAATGTGCCCTGCAGCGCGCCGGCGTCTTCGTTCGCCGCCTTGAACACCAGCTGCTCGCCGTCTTTCTCGATCGTCACGTTGGCGTCGAATTTGCGCGACAGCGTGCCTAGCGGTCCCTTGACCGAAATTTCTCCGGCCGACAGCGCCACTTCGACCTTCGGCGGCAGCTTGACGGGAGCGTTTCCAATGCGCGACATGCGAATCTCCGTGGATCAGGCAACGATGCAAAGGACTTCGCCGCCGACACCGGAGGCGCGCGCCTTGCGATCGGTCATCACGCCGTGCGACGTCGAGACGATGGCGATGCCGAGACCGTTCATCACGCGCGGAATCGCATCCTTGGCGCGATAAATCCGAAGCCCGGGCGTCGACACGCGCTCGATCTTCTCGATCACCGGCCGGCCCGCGTAATACTTGAGCGCGATCTCGAGCAGGGGCTTCGATTCCTCGCTCGAGACTTTGTAGCCCTCGATGTAGCCCTCGTCTTTCAAGACTTTGGCGATCGACACTTTGACTTTCGACGACGGCATCGCGACCACCGCGCGCTCGGTCATCTGCGCATTGCGAATGCGCGTCAGCATGTCGGCGATGGGATCAGTCATGCTCATGAATGCATCCTTTACCAGCTCGCCTTGACGATGCCCGGGATCTCGCCGCGCATCGCATACTCGCGAAGCTTGTTGCGTCCGAGGCCGAACTTGCTGAACACGCCGCGCGGGCGCCCGGTCAGCGAGCACCGATTGCGAAGGCGCGTCGGGTTCGCGTTGCGCGGCAGCTGCTGTAGCTTGAGGCGTGCGGCGTAGCGATCTTCGTCCGAAAACTTCGAGTTTTCGATGATTGCGATCAGCGCCTCGCGTCGTTTCGCGAATTTCGCGACGAGCTTTTCGCGCTTGTACTGACGATTGATGAGTGCCAGCTTGGCCATACGAACCTTTAGCCCCGGAACGGAAATTTGAACGCGGCGAGCAGCGCCTTCGCTTCGGCGTCGGTCTTCGCGGTCGTGGTGATCGAAATGTTCATTCCGCGGATCGCGTCGATCTTGTCGTACTCGATCTCCGGAAAGATAATTTGCTCCTTGACGCCCATGTTGTAATTGCCGCGGCCGTCGAAGCCGCGACCCGACACGCCGCGGAAGTCGCGTACGCGCGGCAGCGCGACCGAGATCAGGCGATCGAGAAATTCGTACATCCGCTCCTGCCGCAGCGTGACCGTACAACCGATCGGATAGCCTTCGCGGATCTTGAA
>DASXPO010000103.1:0-2557 GCA_036493535.1 Casimicrobiaceae bacterium | reverse complement strand
GGAAGACATCGCACTCTTCGAGCGCGAATTCGTCGAAGCAGAGCAAGCGGCATATCACGAGACTGCGAAAGAGGACGACGAAATTGCCGAACGAATGGACGCCGGCCGCAAGGCGCTTGTCGCGCAAGGACGAAGCGAGGTCGGTCCGTATCAGTCGCCGATGGAAGACGGCATGCGGCATTTCCACGAGTTCTATCGACGCGAGCTGGAAGCACACGTCGGTCATCTTTAATCGCAACCTTTCCTGGGGCGGGTTCGCGGTGCGGACCCGCCCCATCTCATCTCATGAAACTTCGTACCGCCCTGCTCCTGCTCTCGTTCGTCGCGCCGCATCCGGCTTCCGCCGACACCGTCGCCGCGCCCACGATTCCGTTCACCAAATACAAGCTCGACAACGGCCTCGAAGTCATCCTCGCGCCGGACAAGCGGCTGCCGATCGTCGCGGTCAACATCTGGTATCACGTCGGCGCCGCAAATGAGGCGACGGGACGCACCGGCTTCGCGCATCTGTTCGAGCACATGATGTTCACCGGCACGAAGCACGTGCCGCGCGGACTCGACGACCGTCTGCTCGAAGCAGCCGGCGTCGTGGACTCGAACGCATCGACGTCGTTCGATCGGACGAATTACTTCGACACGCTGCCGGCGAACCAGCTCGAGCTCGGGTTGTGGATCCATTCCGATCGAATGGGCTACTTGCTCGATGCACTCGACCAAAAAGCGCTCGCGAACCAGCAGGACGTCGTTCGCAACGAGCGCCGCGAGACGATGGAGAACCGTCCCTACGGCGTCGTCGACGAGGCGGTGTTTCACGCCTTGTTCCCGGAAGGACATCCCTACCGCCCCGCGATCATGGGATCGCATGCCGACATTCAATCCGCGCGGCTCGGCGACGTGCGGGACTTTTTCAAGCACTACTACCGGCCGAACAACGCGACGCTCGTCATCGCAGGCGATTTCGATCCGGCCAATGCGCGCCGGCTGGTGCAGAAATATTTTGGATCGTTGAAGCGTGGTCCCGACGTCTCGAAGCCATCCATCGTGACGCCGCCGCTCGTCGGCGAGCGCCGGTCGACGGTCACCGATCAAATCGAGTTGCCGCGCGTCGACATCGCATGGCTCACGCCGCCGGCATTCGCGCCCGACGACGCCGAGCTCAAGATCGCCGCGGAGATCCTGGCGGGGGGCAAGTCGAGCCGGCTCTACAAGAAGCTCGTCTACGATTTGCAACTCGCGCAATCGGTGAGCGCGGATCAGGACGATTACGCCCAAACGTCGATCTTCGGCGTCGAGGCGCTGGCGCGGCCGGGCCACACGAATGCCGAGCTCGAGGGCGCCATCGACGCGGAATTATCGTTGCTTGCGAAGGACGGTCCCACGCAAGCCGAAGTGGATCGTGCGCGGAATGGCATCGAGCGGCGCATGTTCGAAGGACTCGAAAAAGTCGGCGGCAATGGCGGCCGCGCGAACCGGCTCAACTACTACAACCAGTACACCGGCGATCCGGGTTATTTACCCAAGGACATCGAGCGCTATCGGCGCGTAACGCCCGACGACGTTCGCCGAGTCGTTGCCAAGTGGCTCCCCAAAAACGCGCGCCTCGTCGTCTACGCGGAGCGCGGCGAAAAGAAGCTCGCGCCGGATTTGCCGGCGCAACCGGCTCAAATCTCGGGACGAGAGACCGAATCGATCAACAGCGATGAAGCATGGCGCAAGCATCCGCCGAAGCCCGCCGGCGTCGTCGTTCCGCGTCTTCCGGTACCCGTCGCGTTCAAGCTGAAAAACGGTCTCACCGTTTACCATCTCCAGCGAGCCGAGCCGCCGATCGTGACGGCACGATTGATCGTCAACGCCGGACTGCTCGCGAATCCGATCGCGCGTCCCGGTCTCGCCGATTTTTCGCTGGCATTGTTGGACGAGGGAACGGCAACACGAAATTCGCTCGAGATCGCCGACGAGCTGGCGTTTCTCGGTGCGGATCTTTCGGACCAGACGCAGCGCGATGCGTCGCAACTCGAGCTCTCCGCTCTCGCAGCGCAGTTTCCGAAATCGCTCGCACTGCTGGCGGATGTCGTGCAACATCCGTCCTTTCCGGCCGCGGAAGTGGCTCGGGTTCGGCAATCGCGGCTCGCGGCGATCGTCACTTCGCGTGACGACCCCTCGACCTTGTCGGATGCCGCATTTCGGCGCGCTCTCTACGGCAGCTCGCACCCCTACGGTCAGACGTCGCTGGGCTCCGAAGCGAGCATCAACGCAACCACCGATGCCGAGCTCAAGGCGTTCTGGCAAACGTGGTTTCATCCGAACAACGCTGCGCTGGTCGTCGTCGGTGCGATCGATCGCCGCGAGCTGCAGGCGCTGGTCGAGCGGGAATTTGGCGATTGGACGCCGGCGCCCGTACCGGAACGTCCCGTCGCCGCGACATTGCCGCCGAAAGCCACTGCCGCGAAGCTCGTCGTGGTCGACAAGCCGGGCGTCAACCAAACCGCGCTGCGCATCGGCCGCGTCGCAGCGGAACGCGCAACGCCGGATTTCTACGCGCTGCAGTTGTTGAACG
>DASXPO010000102.1:0-4142 GCA_036493535.1 Casimicrobiaceae bacterium | reverse complement strand
GTCCCCTATTCCACGCCGCACGTCGGAATCATCCGCGGCGGCACGGCGCTCAACATCGTGCCGCGCGACTGCTGGTTCGACTTCGAAATTCGCCATCTGCCGTTCGATGATCCGCGCGCGTTCTTCGCCGACGTCGAAGCGTTCGCCGCGACGCTCGTCCCGCGGATGAAGGCGGTTGATCCCGAAACGTATATTGCATTCGATCAACTCTCGGCGTCGCCGGGGTTCGACACGCGCGACGACTGCGAGATCATCGGCATCGGCAAGAGCTGCAACGAGACCCATGACTTCCACAAGGTCTCGTTCGCAAGCGAAGCGGCGTTGTTCCACGAGGCCGCGATTCCTTCGGTGCTGTGCGGACCGGGGCACATCGAGCAGGCTCACCAACCGAACGAATGGGTGAGCCTCGAGCAGCTCGCGCGCTGTGAAGCGTTCATGCGCCGGCTCGCCGACCGTATTTGCGTCGCGTAACGCGCCGCTCATCCGACATCGACGCAACGATGCGGCCGTCCACGGCGCCGCCGAACATCGAGATCGATCTTCCCGATCTATCGCATTGGGCGAAAGGCAACGCCGGAATTCCGTACGTTTGGCGTTTCGAATCCGGGCGCGCCGGGCCAAGGCTCGCGATTCAAGCGCTGACGCACGGCAACGAAGTCTGCGGTGCAATCGCGCTGTGCAATTTCCTTGACGCCGATTTTCGGCCGTCGCGCGGTACTCTCACCCTGATCTTCGCGAACGTCGATGCCTATTTCGCATTCGACGCGTCCGATCCTTTCGCGTCGCGCTGCGTCGACGAGGATATGAACCGCGTCTGGACCGCCGACGTGCTCGACGGCAAGCGGCAATCGCACGATCTGGCGCGGGCCCGGGCGTTGCGTCCGATCTACGATGGCACCGAATACCTGCTCGATCTCCATTCGATGACAGATCCCTGTCCGCCGCTCGCACTGGCGGGGCGGCAACGAAAGGGGCTCGAGCTCGCGTACGAGGTCGGCCTTCCCGAGCACGTCGTCATCGACGCCGGACACAAGGCGGGACGGCGACTGCGCGATTATGCATTTTTCGACGACCCGGACGATCCGCGCAGCGCGCTGTTGATCGAGTGCGGCCAGCACTGGGAACGCAAATCGCCTGTGATCGCGATGCAGGCTGCGCTACGTTTTTTACGTCACTTCGGCATGGCGTCGCCGGAATTTCTCGACGCTCGGCTCGATCACGGCCCGTTACGCCCCCAACATGCAATCGAGATCACCGACGTGGTGACGATCGACAGCGACGATTTCAGCTTCGTGATTCCAGCCGCAGGCCTGGACGTCGTGGCGAAGCGCGGAACGCTGCTCGCGCGCGACGGCTCGATCGAGATTCGCACGCCTTACGACAATTGCGTGCTCGTCATGCCGGCCCGTCGGCCGCGACGCGGTGAAACTGCCGTTCGGCTCGGACGTTTCGTGTCTTAAGAACCGCCGACGCTCATTCGAGTGCGGTCGCGGTGGCCTGCGGCGCGTCGTACCAATAACGACGCTTCACCGCGCGTTCGACCACCGAATCGGGCTTCGGACCAAACGTCAGCGTCACCGCGCCATCGAGATCGGTGCGAAAAAGCCGTGCGTCGGCACGCGCATAACGGGCGACGATTTCGGCACGCGGGTGGCCGAAGCGATTGCGATAGCCGGGGGTGAACACTGCGATCCGCGGGGCCACGGCGGCGATGAACGCGGGAGTCGAGGACGTGCGCGAGCCATGATGCGGGACGATCAACGCATCGGCACGAACCGCCGCATTGTCGCGCAGCAATGCGGCCTCGCTCCGCGCCTCGATGTCGCCGGTCAGAAGCGCGCTGCCATACATCGAGTCGACGCGAACCACGCACGAAAGATCGTTCGTCTTCACGCCGGCCTCGGCATATTGCGCGATCGGCGGAAAGATCACGGTGAAGAGGACGCCGTCCCACTCCCAGAATTGTCCCGCCGCGCAGCGCCACGCGTTGCCGCGCTGCAATGCGCGACCGACGATCGCATGGTCGAGCGGAAGCGACGACCACAGCGTCGCGACCGGCACGGTCTGGAGAAGCGAGAGCGCGCCGCCGGAATGATCGAGATCCTGATGGCTGACGACGAGCGCATCGAGCGTCCCGATGCCGGCTGCGCGCAGGAACGGCGCGACGATGCGTCCACCGGCATCGATCGTATCGCCGACACGCGGCCCGGTGTCGTATACGAGTGCGTGGCGCGAGGTCTCCACCACGATCGAGAGGCCCTGTCCCACATCGAGTGTAGTGAGTCGAAAGCCACCTTCGGGCGGCGGCGCCGGCCGCACCAGAAATACCGGAAGCATCCAGGCAAAACCGATCCAGCGTCCCGGTACGCCGCGCGGCGCAATCAGCAGCATGACGCCGAGCGTGCCGGCGACCACGGTCCATGGCGGCGGCGCATGCTGGGTCCACACCGCCGATGGCAATCGCGCAAGCATTTCCAGGAAGGCCATCAGCACGGACAGGAACGCGTGCGCGACAAGCCATATCCAGTCGAAAGGAATGACGATTCCCGTGAGCGCGAGCGGAACGATCGCCAGCGTGACCGCCGGAATCGCAATCGCGTTGGCAAGCGCCGACACGAGCGAGAATTGCTGGAATAACGCGAGCGTCGCCGGCACAAGGCCGATCGTCACGACCCATTGCGTGCGCGATCCTTCGTGCAATACGCGGCGAACGCGCTGTTGCCAAGAGTTCGCCGGCGCGGACCGCAAACGCCCACAGCCCGCGAACAGCAGCAGCCCGACGGCGCCAAACGACAACCAGAACCCGGGCGCGAGCGATGCCCACGGATCCCAAAGCAGCACGGCGACGAGCGACCACAGCCAGACGGTCGGCGCGGTGCCGGGTCGACCGAGCCACAAACCGCAGGCGCCGACCCACAGCATCAGCAGCGTACGTACCGCCGGCACCTCCGCGCCGGCGAGCAACACGTAGACGAGCGCGAACAGTGCGCCGACCGATGCCGCGACCTTGCGCCCGGGAATGCGCGTCGTGATCGTTGTGCTGCGTCGCGTGACGATAAACGCAACACCGCCCGCCAGCGCGGCGAAGACGGTCACGTGCAGACCCGAAATACTGACCAGATGGGCGATGCCCGTCCGATTGAACACCAGCCATTGCGACTCGGAAATCGCGCGTTGATCGCCGATCGCCAGCGCGACCAGCACGCCGGCGTAGGGTTTCCCTTCGAGCGCCGCGAGAATGCGCGCCCTGATCGCTTCGCGTGCGCGTTGCACGTAGTCGTGGGGCCGCCCCGCGAATGCATCGAGGCGCACGTCGGCAGGATCGGGCCGCACGTAACCGGTCGCGCGAAGATCGTGCTCGAGAAGCCATGCTTCCAGGTCGAAGCCTGCGGGATTCACATTGCCGTGCGGCCGCTTGAGCCGAACGGTCAATGCCCAGCGCTCGCCGGCATGCACCTCGCGAATTTCTTCCGCCGTGTCGCCTTTCGGGCGCTGCGCGTACCAGCCGAGCGAAACGTGCGCGGGAACAATCGCGCGCTCCGTGATGATGCGTTCGACGGCGAACGTGAACCGCGCCCCGCGCTCGACCGGCTGCGGTAACTCGTCGACGACACCGACGACGCGAAGATCGATGCCCTCCCATTGCGGCGGCAACGCATCGGCAAGACGGGCTTCGGCGCGCCAAGCGGCATACGCAAATCCGCACAGCGCCGCGCACACGCTACCCGCGATAAGACGCTGCCGACTGCCAGACCCTCGAACGTTGAGCGCAAGGCCGCCGACAACGCAAGCCGCCAACGCCAGTGCGAGCGGCTGCGGCGGCAGTGTCGGACGCATTTGTAGAACGAGGACGCCGGCGGAAAAGAGCGCCAGCATCGGAATGACGGGCGAGCGCATCGAACACGGCATTCATTGCGATGTCCTCGACTCTACGATCGGGACATGGGCGCGGCCATCCGCCATTCGGCCGATGCGCCGACTAATGCGCGTTTCTTCGCCGCGCTCGGGATGACAACCGTCGCGTCACTTCGGGTAGAGCAGCATCTGCGTGCAGCGAAAGAGCGCGATTGTCTTTTGATCGGCCTTGCGGGTCACGACGGCGTCCCAGATCTGCGTCGAGCCGCCGAAGTGGACACCGCGCG
>DASXPO010000101.1:0-4673 GCA_036493535.1 Casimicrobiaceae bacterium | reverse complement strand
ACGAAGATCTACAACCGCGCGACCGGCGAAGTTTCCTACGGCCGCGTCCCCGCCGGATCGGTCGTCGTGTCCGGCACCCTCCCCGCGAGCGATGCGAGCCACAGTCTGTACTGCGCCGTCATCGTGAAACAGGTGGATTCGAAGACCCGCGCGAAGACTGCGATCAACGAACTGCTGCGCGCCTAGATGAAACATCCCCCCACGCTCGAGATGCTCGCGGAGGGCCGGTTTTGCAAAACCGGCCCGTGCCGCGGGTGCGGAGCAGTGCTCCGCAAATTCCCCAGGACACCCCCCCAGGGGGCGGGTCAGTCGCTCGGGACGGCCCTTCGCGACTGCGGGCGCAACTGATACGCGAAATGTCCGTCACCTTCAAATCCGCCGAAGATGTTGCAGGCATGCGTGAAGCGGGCCGGCTCGCGAGCGAGCTTCTCGACTATCTGACGCCGTACGTGAAATCGGGTGTGACGACCCGCGAGATCGACACGCTCGCGCACGAATACATGGTCAACGAGCAGGGAACGGTTCCCGCGACGCTCAACTACGCGCCCCCGGGGCACACGCCATATCCCGCATCACTCTGCACGTCGGTCAATCATGTGGTTTGCCACGGAATTCCCGGCGACAAGAAGCTCAAAGACGGCGACATCGTCAACATCGACGTCACCGTCATCAAGAACGGCTATCACGGCGACACGAGCCGGATGTTCTTCATCGGCAAGCCCTCGATCCAGGCGCGGCGGCTGGTCGAAGTCACTTACGAGGCGATGTGGCGCGGCATTCGCGCGGTGCGGCCCGGCGCGCATCTCGGCGACATCGGCTCGGCGATCCAGCGCTTCGCCGAAGGCCACGGGTTTTCTGTCGTGCGCGAATTCTGCGGTCACGGTATCGGCAAGCAGTTTCACGAGGAGCCGCAGGTTCTTCATTACGGACGTCCCGGAACCGGTTACAAATTACAGCCGGGGATGGTGTTCACCGTCGAGCCGATGATCAACGTAGGACGCCCCGGCATTCGTTGCCTGGCCGACGGATGGACGATCGTCACGGCCGACCATTCGCTCTCGGCACAATGGGAGCACACGGTGCTCGTCACCGACGTGGGCTACGAGATCATGACGCAGTCGGCGGGCACGCCTGCCCCGCCGCCCGAACCCACGCTCGCGCAGGCGAGCTGACATGAATGAAGTCCCCGATTCCGCGTCCGTAGGCACTGCGGCACGCGAGGCCCCGGTCGACATGCGACCGAGGATAGCCTTCTGGCGCGCCGAGCTGGCCCAGGGACGTCAAGCGCTACGGCGCGCTTTTTCGGAAAATCCGGATACGGGCCGCCTGTTGCGCGAGCATGGACGGCTCGTCGATCGCGTGTTACGCGCGATTTGGGCGGAAGCGGGCATGCCGTCCGATTTTTCGCTCGTCGGCGTCGGCGGATACGGCCGGGGACAGTTGTTTCCCCATTCGGATATCGATGTCGTGGTCCTTCTTCCAGGCGATCCGGATGACGACGGCACGGCCGCGGTCGAGCGCTACTTTGCCGCACTATGGGACAGCGGCATCGAGCTTGCGCACGCGGTGCGTACGATTGCCGAATGCAAGGCCGAGATGCGAGCCGATGTGACCGTGTGCACGAGCTTGCTCGAGCATCGACACATCGCGGGCACGCGGCGGCTCTACCGGCAGTTTTCCCGCATGTTCGAAGAGGCGCTGAACGTTCGCGATTTTTTCGCAGCGAAAATGCTCGAGCAACAGCAGCGTCATCTCAAGTATCACGATGCTGCGTACAACCTCGAGCCGAACGTCAAGGAAAGTCCCGGCGGATTGCGGGATCTGCAAACGGTCCTGTGGATCGCACGCGCGGCCGGCATGGGTACGTCGTGGCGCGAGCTTGCCCGCCATGGACTGATGACCGGCGCCGAAGCGCGGGCCGTCGCGCGCCACGAACGCTTCATCGGCGGACTGCGCGTGCGTTTGCATTATCTCGCCGGCCGTCGCGAGGATCGTCTGGTGTTCGATCAACAGAGCGCGCTTGCGCGTGAGCTCGGTCTCGCCGATACGCCGACGCGCCGTGCGAGCGAACAACTGATGCAACGCTATTACCGCGCCGCGAAGCTCGTTCGTCAGGTGAACCCGATCCTGCTGCAAAACATCCACGCGCGGCTCGATCCGGCGGCGACCGAGCCCGTCGTCATCGACGACGATTTTCAACGCGTCGACGAACTGCTCGACGTTCGCGACGATCAGTTGTTCGCGCATCGTCCCGGCGCGATGCTCGACGCGTTCTTGACGATGCAGCGCCATCCGGAACTGACCGGCATGTCGGCCCGGACACTGCGCGCATTGTGGCGTGAACGGCACCGCGTGGACGTCGCATTCCGGCGCGATGCTGAAAATCGCGCGCGCTTCATCCAAATGTTCCGGGAGCCGCGCGGGCTGACGCACGAGTTGCGCCGGATGAACTTGTTCGGCGTGCTGGGGGAGTATCTGCCGGCGTTCGGACGCATCGTCGGTCAGATGCAGCACGATCTCTTCCACGTGTACACCGTCGACGAGCATATTCTGATGGTGATCCGCAACCTGCGCCGCTTCACCGAGGCGCAGCACGCGCATGAATACCCGCTGTGCTCGCGGCTCATCGCCGACTTCGAGCACAAGGAAGTGCTTTATCTCGCCGGACTGTTTCATGACATCGCCAAAGGACGCGGCGGCGATCACTCCAACCTCGGCGCGCGCGATGCGCACCGGTTTTGCCTTCAGCACGGACTGCCCTCCGACGACGCGAACCTTGTCGCGTGGCTGGTCGAGCATCACCTGACGATGTCGTCGACGGCGCAAAAGCAGGACATCGCCGATCCCGACGTCGTCGCAGCATTCGCCCGAAGAGTCGGGACCGAGAGACGACTGATTGCGCTCTATCTCCTCACCGTTGCCGATATTCGCGGCACGAGCCCGAAGGTGTGGAACGCATGGAAGGCGAAGCTCCTCGAAGATTTGTTTCACGCGACGCGCACCGAGCTCTCCGGTGGCAGCGCGCTGCAGACGATCCAGGACAGCCTCCAGGCGCGGCAGTCGGAGGCGAAACGCTTGCTACGCCTCTACGCGGTTCCGGAAGACGCGGAACGCGCGCTGTGGCGCCATCTCGATACGCCCTATTTTCAGCGCCACACCGCCGACGAGATTGCCTGGCATGCGCGACATCTGTACTGGCGCGTCGATAAGATCGAGCCCGTGGTCAAGGCGCGGCTCGCACGCGACGGCGCCGGACTGCAAGTCGTCGTTTATCTTCCCGATCACAAGGAATTGTTCGCGCGGGTCTGCGGTTTTTTCGGCCGCGCCGGTCTGTCGATTCTGGAAGCGAAAGTGCACACGACACGCCACGGCTACGCGCTCGACACGCTCGCGGTCCATGATCCGTCCAATCCACTCGCGTCGTATCGGGAAACGATTCAGTTCGTGGAATTCGAGCTCAAGCGCCGTTTGGCCGAACACGCGCCGCTGGAAGCGCCGGTCGAGGGACGCATCCCGCGGCAGTTGAAGCACTTCCCATTGACCCCGCAGATCCAGATGTTTCCTGACGACAAGGGGACGCACTACATCCTCGAAGTCGTCGCCGGAGACCGGCCTGGCTTGCTCGCGCGTATTGCCTACGTACTCGCCAAGGCGAATGTCAACGTTGCGAGCGCGAAAATCAATACACTCGGCGAACGCGCCGAAGACGTGTTTCTGATCGACGGCGCACGCCTGCACGACGAGCAGGCGCTGCTACGGTTGGAGACGGCCCTTTACGGGCAGCTGAAGCTCTGAAATTACCGCCGTGGATCGGTGGTTTGGAATGCGCCGGGGGTCCAGGACTTCGGCGGCGGCACGATGCTGCGCGTTCCGACGGGCCAATTGAACTCGGCCTCAGGCGCGAGCGAATGCCCGCGCACTATCGGTGGTTCGACGCCTGCACCGACAATCATCGAGCTCGATCCCAACCTGAAATCGAGTGCGGCCCGGTCCCCGAGCACGAACGACAGGACCGGAAAGTTGCCGGCGAACTTGCCGGGCGCACCGACGCTAAAAATGCCGAGACCGACGGTGAGGTTGTTCACCGCAACGATCGGCGTCGCCGCTGGAATGTTCTCGGACCAGACTCGAAGAAACCAGCCACCACCCGCACGATCGCTTACCAATGTGTTATGCGAAAGATACAACGCATTTTCGGGCCAAACCGATCTATCTGCGCCATACGCGACGACGACCGGGTTCGACGTCCCCTCGGCTTGTCCGATGACGTTGCCAATCACATAAGCAATGCCGCCGTTCGGAAATTCAAGCTCGTACGCGGCCGATCCCCCAGGGCCATCGTAGAGAAGATTGTACCGGACGAAATTTTCTCGAGCGCGCGATTTCACCAGGTGTCCCTGGAACCCGCCATGGACACGTGTTCCGGAGAGGGTGAAGCGGGCGATGCGTCCAATGTAGAGCAAGTGCTTGAGCATCCCCCGATTCCTCGGCGCCGCCGAGAATTCACTGTCTTCGACGATGAGCTCGCTTTCGGCATCATTACCGGTGAGAATTCCGTTTTCGTTGTCGCTGAATTGGCAACGTACGACCTGCAGCCGCCCCTGCTCGAATCGGATGCCCGCACCGTTCAACTCGGCGACGCGGGCGCCGGTAAACGCAATGTTCTCGACGAC
>DASXPO010000100.1:0-6261 GCA_036493535.1 Casimicrobiaceae bacterium | reverse complement strand
AAAAGGGTCCCCCGCCTGTGCCGTGTCCGCCGTTCTCTTGAACCTGGGTTCAAGAATGGTCGCCTGCCGGAGCCTTCAGGCGCTTCCGCGTGGGAACGCACACCGGCTCACATGGGGCAATAGCAACCTCGCTCAACGAGCTATGGATCAAAGAGTGCTGGCGAACTCAAACACCGCAGGGGAATGAAAATCCTCTCGAAAGCTGCTGCGCGTAACCGATCACTTTGTCGTGTCGATTGCAGCTAAAACAACTTCTCCTGACCGGCCAACGTTTGATCGATGGCCACTTGCATCGCTTGGATTCTACGCCGCGCCCCGCTCTCGTCAATCGCGTTCCCGGGAAGCGATTGCGCCGCATCTCGGTTCACCTGCCGCTCGTGCATCAAGTCGTGCATGATATTGAGCGCCGCCATCACCGCGATGCGGTCGACCCCGGCAACCTTGCCGCGATCGCGGATCTCGCGCATTTTCTTGTCGAGATGCGCGACCGCCTCTGCGAGCTCGGCACGCTCGTCTTCATCGCAAGCGACCTTGTATTGACGTCCGAATATCGTGACGTCGATCATCAACGGTGCCGCGGCCGAATCCCCTTTGACGCTCATTCCGCTGCGCATCTCATTCGGCGGGGATGCGGGCGAGTAGCGCGTCCAGACGCGCGGTCGCTTGCTGGACGCGCAATGCGAGATCGCGGTTACGCGTCTGCAATTGCGCGACTTCGCTCCGCAGCGTCTCGTTCGCGACGCGCAGCGAACGTGTGTGCGCAAGCAAGGTCGACAAGCGCTGCTCGAGCGCGGCCAGGTCGTTGTCCATTCCAGAGCTCAAAGGGCCAGCCACTATAGGGGGCGCGCGCTGCGGACGTCAATCGCAGCGCCGACCATTCATCCGGCCACTGTAGTTTCGCTGCCCGTGGCGAGCGGTTCATAGCGAACGGCGACGATCTCCAGTTCTTCGACGCCGCCCGGCGTACGCAGCATGACCGTCTCGCCCTCACGCGCCTTCAGCAACGCACGTGCCATCGGCGATACCCAGCTGATATATCCGCGCGCAGTGTCGATTTCGTCGACGCCGACGATGCTCACCGTACGCTCGTCGCCGCGGTCGCCACGGACGGTGACGGTCGCGCCGAAATAGACCTGGTCCACGCTATCGTCGTCGCGGCGCGTCACCGGATCGACGACTTCAGCGAGATCGAGCCGGCGTATCAAAAAGCGGATGCGGCGGTCGATTTCACGCAATCGTTTTTTGCCGTAGATGTAGTCGCCGTTCTCGGAGCGGTCGCCATTGCTCGCGGCCCACGCCACCGTCGCCACGAGCTCCGGCCGATCATTCGTCGTCAGGCGATCGAGCTCGCTCTTCAAACGCGCGAATCCGCCCGGCGTCATGTAATTGCGGGCGCCGACCGGCAGCGGCGACGGCTCATCGGGCGCGTCGTCCTCTTCGAACGTCGTCTCTTCCTGACTGAATGCTTTGCTCATCGATAAATCGCGGCACGTGCACGAGCGCCACCACGAGAACCAATTATAGGCGGATGGCAATTGCCGCAAGCCTCATTGCGCACGAGCCCGCTCGATCACGTCGCACAATTGTTCGACGCCTTCGACAAAGCGCGGTCCCGAGCGATGCAACAGATTCGCATCGACAACGAATAGCTTGTCCGCGCGCACGGCCGGTAGTTCCGGCCAACGTCGCCATTCGTCGAGCCATGCCGGTGCGGCGGCGCCGGCGGTGCCCGCGACGATCGCTTCCGGGCGCGCCGCCAGTACGGCCTCGACCCCGACTTCCGGCGCCGGCAATGCGAGCGAGTCAAACACGTTTTGCGCGCCGCATAGCGTCAACGCTTGGCTGATCAGATGCTGGCCCCCTACGGTGTAGAGCGGAACGCCCGACACTTGATAGAAAATACGCACGAGGCGCTTGCCGGCGGCCCGCTCCGCCAACGCAGCGAGGCGGGCGCGAAGACGCCGCGCCGTCTCGTTGGCGACGTCCGAGCGACCGACGAGCGATCCGAGGCGCTCGAGATCGAGCGCGATCCCCTCGATCGTTCGAGGATCGGTCGTGAAGACGGCAATTCCCTGTGCGCGCAATAGGCCGACCTGAGCGGGCGTCGTATAAGGCCACGTGACGATCAAATCGGGGCGCAGCGACAAGATGTACTCGAGATCGAGCGCATTCACGTTTCCGACGATCGGAATACGCTTGGCCGCGGGCGGAAAATCGGAATCGGACATCACGCCGACGATTCGATCGCCCGCCCCGACCGCAAACAAGAGCTCGGTGGCATGCGGCGCGAGACTCACGATTCGCTCTGCGGGCGCTGCGAGCGTCACCGTCACGCCGGCATCATCGACGACGCGGAGATTGGCGCACGTCGCGTGGCAGGGAAGGAGACACGCGAGCGCGCTCGCGAATGCGGCAATGCACGCGCGCGCACGTTGGGCAAACGGTCCGATGACGATCGACGTGTCCACGAATCCGAACCGGCGGTTCGTCTTTCCCGCTGTCCAAGCCGCGCGACCCCGCGCGGCGCGCCATAGAGGCAACGCAAAGAAGATGGGCGACTGAAGATGCGCCAAGCGAACCGCCCGACCGCGATGACGCAGTGGGTGGCTCGCGATGGCGACAACGACTCCCCGCGTTGCGGTCACATGCCGGCCCGACGCTTGCAGCGCGAGCCGATCGCAGGCCGGTCTCCGGGCTCGCCGGTCTTGACCGCCTGCCTTCCCGCGCGAAACACGCGCAGTGGCATCACGAGGCGGTCCGCACCGGCCTACCGTTGCGGGGGCAGCCGCGGCATACGGGACGTTTGTCCCGATCACCGCATTCCCGTTTCATCAGCGACGACGAATTCGCCGCCGACACCTGCTGCAGCAAATTCTACCGCGCTCCATCCCCAAAATCTCGCTCAAATGCGTTTCGCCGGCGCGAGCGCGGCGTTCGAGCGTCGATTGCCGCCGTCCGGCGGTCTGCGCGGCGAATTGGCGCCGTCATCCTGCTATAATTCGCCCCCTTGTTTTTGCAGGTTGCAGGTGTCTCGCAAGCTCTATATCCGGACCTTTGGCTGCCAAATGAACGAGTACGATTCGGCGCGCATCGCCGACGTGCTTGCGGCCGAAAACGGACTCACGTTGACCGAGCGGCCGGACGACGCCGACGTTATCGTCTTCAACACCTGCTCGGTCCGCGAAAAAGCGCAGGAGCGCGTGTTCCACGACTTGGGCCGCGTCCGCGCGCTGAAAGCGCAAAACCCTGATCTCGTCATCGGCGTCGGCGGTTGCGTCGCCTCGCAAGAGGGCGCCGGTATCGTGCGGCGAGCGCCGTACGTCGACATCGTGTTCGGGCCACAAACGCTGCATCGGATCCCGGACTTGATTCGTGCGCGCCGGGCCACGGGCCTTCCGCAAGTCGATGTGAGCTTCCCGGAAATCGAGAAATTCGATCATTTGCCGCCGCCGCGGGTCGAAGGTGCGAGCGCGTTCGTCTCCGTCATGGAGGGTTGCAGCAAATACTGCTCGTTTTGCGTCGTTCCCTACACGCGCGGCGAAGAGGTCTCGCGACCGCTCGACGACGTGTTGACCGAGATTGCCGATCTGTGCGACCAGGGCGTGCGCGAAGTCACGCTGCTTGGCCAGAACGTAAATGCGTATCGTGCGGATACCGCCGACCTAGCGACGCTGATCGAGCACATCGCGGAAATGCCGGGCATCGAGCGGATTCGCTTCACGACGTCGCATCCGAAGGAGATGACGCCGCGGTTGATCGCTGCGTTCGAGCATATCGACAAGCTCGTCTCGCATCTGCATCTGCCGGTGCAGTCGGGGTCGGACCGTGTGCTCGCAGCGATGAAGCGCGGGTACACGGCGCTCGAATACCGTTCGATCATCCGCCGTTTGCGACGCGCACGGCCGGGCTTGTCGCTCACCTCCGATTTCATCGTCGCATTTCCCGGCGAGACCGAAGCGGATTTCAGCGAAACGCTGAAGCTGATCGAGGACCTCCGTTTCGACGGCGCGTTCAGCTTCGTCTACAGCGCACGGCCCGGGACGCCCGCGGCGGCGTTTCGCGATCAAGTGCCGCCGGCCATCGCGAGCGAGCGTCTTGCGCGCTTGCAAGCGCTTGTCGATGCCCAGTATCGAAGCTATAGCGAAGGCATGATCGGCTCGCGGCAGCGCGTGCTCGTCACCGGACCCGCAACGCGTGACAACGCCGAGCTCCAGGCCCGCACCGACAACAATCGTGTCGTCAATTTCAAAGGCGACGCCTCGCTCGCCAATTCGTACGTCGACGTGGCGATCGTCGCCGCGCAAGCGCATTCGCTGCGCGGGGAACTTGTGCCGCTTTAACGATCAAAGGGTAGCCAGCCCGCGGTCGCGCGTTCGTCCGCGGGCTGATTTTTGAGGAGTTTTCGCATGCAGCACCTGCGTTTTACCCGTCTTGCCGCCGCAATTGCTCTAACGGCGCCGTTCGTGATCTCAGGTTGCGCCACGATCTCGGCCGACAAGACCGCCGAGACTGCGGCAATCGCCGCGGCCGCCGCAACGGCGGTCGCCAAGAACAATGCGGCAGCGCCGATGGCGCAAGGTGTCGCACCGGGTGCCGCGGCACCCGGCCATTCCGCCGCCGGGGTGGTGGTGGCCGCTGCCGCAGCCGCGGCGGCAGCCGCGCAAGCTCACAAGCCCTTTGCCGAAGTGATCAAAGACGCCAAGGAAACGGCCGGCTTGTTCAACGTCTATCAAAAAGAAGACAAAACCTGGATCGAGATCGCGCCCGATCAATTCGACCACCCGTTCTTCTTTTCGTGGAACTTGAGCCGCGGTCTCGGTGAAAAATTCATCTACGGCGGGTTGATGGGCGATAGCGATATCGTCGAGTTTCACCGGATGGGCAACACGATCCAGCTGATCGCCAAGAACGAGGTGTATTTCGCGAGCGAGGGCAAGCCACAGGCCCGCGCCGTCGCCGAAGCGTTCACCGACAGCCTCGTCGCGGCGGTTCCGGTGGCGAGCCAGCCGCATCCCGATCGCAAGAGCGTGTTGATCGATTTGAACGCGCTCATGCTCTCCGACATTCCCGGTGCGAATGGTTTTCTCGAGCGCACGTATCGTCAGATGTACAACTTCGATTCGCGCAACTCCAGCATCGTGAAGACGCGCGCAACACCGGATCTGCTCGCGGTCGAAGTGAGCGCGCATTACGCGCTCGGTCGCGTGATCCAGCCGCCGCCCAACGGGGCACCGATGACGACGCCACCGCCGGCGACGATTCCCGACGTACGCAGTCTGTTCCTGGGCTTCTACTACAACTTCGCCAAGCTGCCCGATACGCCGATGCATCCGCGCATCGCGGACGACCGCATCGGGTATTTCGTGACGAGCCGCTTCGATTTCGCCAACGACAACAAGATCTCGCCGCGCATCAATTACATCCAGCGTTGGCGGCTGGAGAAGAAGGACCCGAGCGCGGCGCTCTCCGAGCCGAAAGAGCCGATCGTGTTCTGGATCGACCGCAATATTCCCGAGAAATACCGCCCGACCGTGATGGCGGGCGTGCTGGAATGGAACAAGGCGTTCGAGCGGATCGGCTTCAAGGATGCAATCCAGGCGCGCGTTCAGCCCGACGACGCCGATTTCGACACGCTCGATGCGCGGCACGCGTCGATCCGCTGGATGACCACTGCGCGGCCGTCGTTCGGCGGCATCGGACCCTCGCAAGTCGATCCGCGCACCGGCGAAATTCTCGATGCGGACATCGGCATCGATCCCGTGCGCTTTCGCAACCGCCGCTTCGCACGCGTCGAGCAGATCGCGGAGCCTTCGGCGATTCGCGGTTTTCTCAAGCGCTCGGAATACCTGTGCCAGGCCGACGAATACGCTGCGCAGGAGATGGGCTTCGCGATGGACCTCCTGGAGGCGCGCGGCGACATCGATCCCGACGGTCCCGAGGCCGAGGATTTCGTGCTGAACGATTTGAAGGAAGTCGTGATGCACGAAGTCGGTCACACGCTGGGGCTGCGCCACAACTTCCGCGCGTCGACTGTCTACGCACAAAAAGACCTGGACGACCCGGCTTTCACCAAAACGCACGGCATCGCAGGATCGGTGATGGAATACAACGCGATCAACATCGCGGCCAAGGGATCGAAGCAAGGGGCCTTCAGCATGGCGACGCTGGGCCCCTATGACTACTGGGCGGTCGAATACGGATACAAGGAAGTTCCGCAGGATCGCGAGGGCGCCGAATTGAAAACGATCGCGGCGCGAAGCA
>DASXPO010000099.1:0-2990 GCA_036493535.1 Casimicrobiaceae bacterium | reverse complement strand
CCCGCCCGCGACAGCATCTCGGCGTAAAGCGCCTCGGTCGGCAAGAACAGGATCGCGAAATCGGTCGTATACGGCGGACGAATATATTTTTCCCGGATCGACTTCGCTTGCAGCCGTAAGAAATCGCAGAGCGCCTTGCGTGCAGCATCCGCGGCGCCGATGTCGGCGCGCTCGAGCGCCTCCTGAAGCCGTTCCCAATCCTGCAGCGGAAATTTCGCGTCGATCGGCACCCAGCACGGGGTGCCGTCGCTCAACTGTCCCGGCGTGCGGATCGCGAATTCGACACGCTCGCGACTTTCGGGATGCGTCTGTACGTTCTTAGCATATTGCGACGGCGTCAGAACATCGCCGAGCAGCGCCTCGAGTTGCACCTCGCCCCACCCGCCGCGCGTTTTCACGTTCGCAAGAACGCGTTTCAAATCGCCGACACCGACGGCGAGCGCCTGCATCTCGCCCAGACCTCGATGCACCTGCTCCAGCCGGTCGGACACGATCTTGAACGACGTACCGAGCCGTTGCTCGAGCGTCGCTTGCAGCTTTTCGTCGACCGTCGCGCGCATTTCGTCGAGTTTTTTCGCGCTGTCGCTGCGCAGTCCGTCGAGCTTTTGCTCGACGGTGCGCGTGAGCTCGGACAGGCGCTCGCCGACTTCCTTTCGCAATGCGACGGCCGTGTCGGATTGCTCCTTGCGGGCCGTCGCCAGATCGCCGCGCATATCGCGCTCATGCTCGGCAGCGCCCTGCGCAAAGGTCTCGAACCGAACCCGGAGAGCGGACGCATCGCGCGTCGCGACGTCGCGGTCGCGCGCAATTGAGCTTAGACGGACGAGAACGACGACGACAACGATCAAAATCGCGACGAGAGCGACACCAGCGAGCGCAAGCAGCGTTTCGTTCATCCGTGAAAGAAGTTTAGCAGCCTGATCGTGCATCCGCCGGACTCACTTGATCGTATGCTAGTCGCGTGAGGCAGCGAGATCGTTCGATCGGATGAACGTGTTTGTCACCGGCGGGACCGGTTATATCGGCCGCCCGTTGATCGAAGTATTGGTTGCACCGTCGACGCGCCGGCGATACGCGCGTCGTAACTTTAGGGCCTGCTCAAAGGCCTAGCCTGCCAGCGCGCGCGCGTCGTCGGCGCCGGCGAGCTCGCGCGCGGCACGCTTGCGCTCATGTTCCTTCAGGTGCCGCTTGCGAATTCGAATCGAGCGCGGCGTCACTTCGCAGAGCTCGTCGTCCGCAATGAATTCGACCGCATATTCGAGCGTCAACGCGATCGGCGGCGTCAATGCAATTGCTTCGTCCTGGCCGGCCGCGCGGATGTTGGTGAGCTGCTTGCCCTTGATCGGATTGACGATCAAATCGTTGTCGCGGCTGTGAATGCCGATCACCATGCCCTCGTAGAGCTTGTCGCCCGGCGCGACGAACATGCGGCCGCGCTCCTGCAGCTTCCACAGTGCATATGCGACCGCCTCGCCGTCTTCCTGCGACACCAGCACGCCGTTGCGGCGTTCCGGAATGTCGCCTTTTTGCGGCGCGTAGCCGTCGAATACATGGCTGATGAGTCCCGTGCCGCGGGTCAAGTTCATGAACTCACCGTGAAATCCGATGAGCCCGCGTGCGGTGATCCGATAGTCGAGCCGCACGCGACCGCGACTGTCGGATGCCATGTTGGTGAGATCGCCGCGGCGCGCGCCGAGCGCCTCCATGACGGCGCCCTGGTGTTGCTCGTCGATGTCGACCGACAGTGCCTCGTACGGCTCGAACATCTCTCCGTTGATCTCGCGGAGCACGACGCGCGGCCGTGAAAACGCAAGCTCGTACCCTTCGCGCCGCATGTTCTCGACCAGGATCGTCAAGTGCAGTTCGCCCCGGCCGGATACCAGAAATACGTCGGTGTCCGCCGTGTCCTCGACGCGGAGCGCCATGTTGGTCAGCAATTCTTTCTGCAGTCGATCGCGGAGATTCCGCGACGTCACATATTTGCCTTCGCGACCCGCGAGCGGCGACGTATTGACCTGGAAATGCATCGCAATTGTCGGCTCGTCGACGACGATCGGGGGCAACGCCTCGGGCGCTTCGACCGCCGCGAGCGTCGTGCCGATCGCTAGCTGGTCAACGCCGGTGACGAGCACGATGTCGCCCGCCTCCGCTGAATCGACGGGGGTACGCTCGAGTCCTTCGAACTTGAAGATCTGGCCGATTTTCGCGCGCAGCGGCGCTTCGTCGTCGGCCGCCGCGCCGCGAAGCACCGCCACTTCCTGCCCGGGCATCATGCGGCCCCGCCGAATGCGCCCGATGCCGAGCCGCCCGAGGTAGCTCGAATAGTCGAGCGCGCTGACCTGGAACTGCAACGGCGCTCCGACATCGCCGCCTGGCGCCGGAACGCGCGCCAAAATCGTTTCGAACAGCGGCCGCATCGAAGCACCTTCCGTGGGCGCTGCCTTCGCCGTGGCGATGTCGAGCGTCGCCCAACCCTGCAATGCCGACGCATAGACGACGGGAAAATCGAGTTGCTCGTCGTTCGCGCCCAATCGGTCGAACAGCTCGAATGTCTCGTTCACGACCCATGCCGGGCGGGCGCCGGGCCGGTCGATCTTGTTGACGACGACGATCGGCTTCAGCCCTTGCTGCAACGCTTTTAACGTGACAAAACGCGTTTGCGGCATCGGCCCTTCGACGGCGTCGACCAGAAGCAGCACTCCGTCGACCATGCCGAGCACGCGCTCCACCTCACCGCCGAAATCGGCATGACCGGGCGTGTCGACGATATTGATCTGGTTCTCCAAGTACTTAATCGAGCAATTTTTAGCGAGGATCGTGATGCCGCGCTCGCGCTCGAGGTCGTTCGAATCCATCATTCGCTCGCCGATCTGGCTCGTGCGCGCGAACGTGCCGGCCTGGACCAGCAGCTTGTCGACGAGCGTCGTTTTGCCGTGATCGACGTGGGCGATGATCGCGATGTTTCTCAGGTGGCGACGAGGGCTCATGGG
>DASXPO010000098.1:0-24604 GCA_036493535.1 Casimicrobiaceae bacterium | reverse complement strand
CTCGATCGCCTGCCAGAGCGGCACGAAGCCGAAGATTTCCCGCGAAAGCAGATACGCGCGGACGATTTCATGCGGCTTCCCGCCGGTGGTCTCCATCAATCGATGCACGTAGGTGCTGCCGACCCGATTGATCATGCTGTTCGTGACGTGCGTCGCGATGATCTCGCGCTTCAGCGGATGGCGCGTCATGTACGCCGCGTAACGCTCGCGCAAGGCCGCAGGAAAATACCGCGCCAGCGCCGTCTCGACCCAAGGGTCGTCGGGCAACTGCGATTCGAGCAGCTCGTCATAGAGCCAGATCTTGCCGTAGGCAAGAAGCACGGCGCCTTCGGGTGTGGTGAGACCCGCTCCGTTGGCGCGCCGCTCGACGATCTCGTCGTCGCTCGGCAGATATTCGAGCGCACGATTGAGGCGCCCGATCTTTTCCAAGAACTGAATGAAGCGCTGTTGCGCGTCGAGCAGATGCGGCGCGATTCGATTCATCACCGAAAGCGCCTGTGTCTGGAAGTAGTTGTCGCGCAACACCAGCGCCGCGACGTCGTCGGTCATCTCCGCGAGCAGCGCGTTGCGCTGCTTTTCGGTCAGCTCGCCTTCGGCGATCGGCAGGCCGAGGAGGATCTTGATGTTCACCTCGTGGTCGGATGTATCCACGCCGGCCGAATTGTCGATCGCATCGGTGTAGATTCGTCCGCCGGAACGCGCGTATTCGATGCGGCCGAGCTGCGTGCAACCGAGATTGCCGCCTTCGGCGACGACCTTGCAGCGAAGGTCGCGACCGTTGACGCGCAGCGCGTCGTTGGCCCGATCGCCGACTTGCGCGTGCGTTTCGCTTTTCGCTTTGACGTACGTGCCGATGCCGCCGTTGTAGAGCAAATCGACCGGCGCTTTCAGAATTGCATTGACCAGCTCGGTCGGCGTCATCATCGCCGCTTTGATCGCCAGCGCTTTCGCCACTTCCGGCGTCACCTCGATGGACTTTGCGCTTCGCGCGTAGATGCCGCCGCCGGATGAGATGCGCTTCGCATCGTAATCGGCCCAGGAAGAACGCGGCAGCTTGAACAATCGTTGTCGCTCGACGAAGCCTATTGCGGCATCGGGATTCGGATCGAGAAAGATGTGTCGATGATCGAATGCGGCGACAAGTCGGATGTGCGGAGACAGGAGCATGCCGTTGCCGAACACGTCGCCCGACATGTCGCCGACGCCGGCGACGGTGAAGTCGGTGGTCTGCGTGTCGGTGCCCATTTCACGAAAGTGTCGCTTGACCGATTCCCATGCGCCGCGCGCGGTGATGCCCATCGCCTTGTGGTCGTATCCGGCCGACCCGCCCGATGCGAACGCATCGCCCAGCCAGAACCCGTACTCCTGGCTGATGCCGTTGGCGTAATCGGAAAACGTCGCCGTGCCCTTGTCAGCCGCGACGACAAGATAGGGATCATCCGGATCGTGGCGTTTCACGCGCGGCGGTGCGACGATTTTGTCGCCCACACGATTGTCGGTGAGATCGAGCAGCCCGCGAAGATAATTCTGGTAACAAGCCACGCCCTCCTTCATATACGCATCGCGATCCGATGGCGCCGGTGCGCGCTTCAGCACGAAACCGCCTTTTGAGCCGACCGGCACGATGACGGTGTTCTTGACCATCTGCGCCTTGAGGAGTCCAAGCACTTCGGTGCGGAAATCCTCGAGACGATCGGACCACCGCAGTCCGCCGCGCGCGACCTTTCCGCCGCGCAGGTGCACGCCCTCGAAGCGCGTCGAATACACGAAGATCTCGAACATCGGCTTCGGTTCGGGAAGACCCGGGACTTTCGCCGGATCGAACTTGAACGACAAGTACGCCTTCGCGTGATCGATCCAGAAGTTCGTGCGTGACGTCGCCATGATCAGCGCAAGATATTGGCGCAGCACGCGATCCTCGGAGAGATTCTCGACGTGCTCGAGCGCTGTTTCGATCGCGCGAACTTGCTCCGCGGCCTTGGCTCCCGTACCCGCGCCGGCGTCGGGATCGAAACGCAATTTGAAGAGCTCGAGCAGCATCGCGGCGATAGGCGCGTGAGTGGACAGCGTCCCTTCGATGAACGCTTGCGACAACGCGAACCCGATTTGCCGCAAATACTTCGCATAGGCGCGGAGCACGACAATATCGGTTGCCGGCATGCTCGCGCCGACGACGAGTCGATTGAAATCGTCGTTCTCGACCTCGCCGCGGAAGATGCGCCCGAATGCGTCTTCGAACACACGATGCAGCGCGTCGACGCCGAGCTCGGTGTCGATGCTGGACGCGAGCAGACCGAGATCGTGCATCCACACGGGCTCCCGGCCTTCGGGAACGATCCGATGCGGACGCTCATCGACGACTTGGAGGCCCATGTGCTCTAGCATCGGCAAGCTGTACGAAAGCGGCACCGGACCGCCGAGATGAAACAGCTTGAAGCGCATGATGCCCGGTGGCGCTTCGAGCGGTCGATAGAGCAGCATCGCGAGCGGCTCAGTCCGCGAAAGCCGATCCATCATCTCGATGTCCGAAACGGCCGCGCGCGCCGCGAAGTCTTCGCGATAACCGGCGGGAAACGCGGCGCCGAACGCCTTGAACAACGTGTTGCCCGGCCCTTCACCCCGTGCCTCGATCAGTGCTTCCTTGAGATCGTCTTCCCACCGCCGCGCGGCGTTCGCGAGCTGGGCTTCGATCAACCGCACGTCGTACGGCGGAATCCGGCCCGGCATCGTGCGCACGGTGATCATCACTTGCGCGAGCGGCGATTCCGACAATTGCACGTTGAAGTCGGAGCTCGTTCCGTTGAACGCCTGAGTGAGAATCGTCTGCCACTTCTGCCGCAGATCGGTCGTATAGTTCTCGCGGGGCGCGTAGATTAGGCACGTGACGAAGCGCTCGAACGGATCGCGGCGCGCGAACAACCGGAAGCGCTGTCGATCGCCGAGATGCAGAATGCCCGTCGCGATGCGTAGGAGCTCGTCCTCGGACGTTTGAAAAAGCTCGTCGCGCGGATACGTCTCCAGAATATTGATGAGCGCCTTCTCGGCATGCCCGCCGGGCGGCAGATTCGCGCGGCGAAGGACGTTGGCTGTCTTGCGGCGCAGCAGCGGAATGTCGGACGGCTTCGCGCTGTACGCGGTGGACGTGAACAAGCCGAGAAAACGATCCTCGCCGCACACGTCGCCACGCGCGTTGAAGCGCTTGATCGCCACATAGTCCAGGAAGCCGGGCCGGTGCACCGTCGAGCGCGATGTCGATTTGGTGATGATCAGGAGCTCGGGGCGGCGCGCATAGGCCCTCACTTCGGGCGGCAGCGCGGCGAATCGCGTGCCGACGTCCTTGCTGCGCGCTTCGCGCAGGATGCCAAGACTCGACCCGGGCACGACCTGCAACGCGTCCTGTCCTTCGGCCGTCACGAGATCGTGGCAGCGATAGCCAAGAAAAGAGAAGTGGTTGTCGGCGAGCCAGTTGATGAACGCCACGCCCTCGGCGTTCTCGTCGAGCGGCAAAGGGGGCGGCGCGGATTCGACCTTCGCGGCAAGGGCGCGCGCCTTGCTCTGCATCGGCTTCCAATCGTCGACGGCGGCGCGGACATCGTCGAGCACGCGCGCCACATCGACTGCCAGTGCGTCGAGCGCGGCCCTATCGGTGGTTCGATCGACCTCGACGTGAATGAACGATTCGAGCCGGCGCATTTTCGAATCGTTCGCCGCGAGTCCGGTGAGCAAGCCATCGGGCGCTCGCTCGACGGCGATGATCGGATGGATGACGAGATGCAGCGTCAGGCCATGACGATTGATCTCCATCGCCACGGAATCCACGAGAAACGGCATGTCGTCGTTGACGATCTCGATGATCGTATGGGTCGACTGCCAGCCGTGCTCCTCGATCGACGGATTGAAGACCCGGACGTGCGCATGGCCCGAATCGCGCTTGCGGGCGAAATTCCAATGCGAGAGCGCGGCGCCGTACAAGTCGGCGGATTTCCGCTCGAGCAGGTCTTCGGGATCGACTTGGCCGTAATAACGCTCGATGAAGGCTTGCAACGTAGCACGCTGCTCGGGCGCGATCTTGGCGGCGACGAGCTTCGACACGTCGTTCAACCGCGTCATCCGGAAATCTTCGGTCGTGTCGTTCATGCTTCCTCCACAGCACGACTTTGCGTGCTTTGCATGGGTACCGCGATTCTACGCTCCGAGCATCACGATCTGCCCGCCCACCGCTTCCGCATCCGCGGCGTCGTGCGTGACGAGCAGAATCGGCAGCCCGCGATCCGCAGCATGCTCGAACACGAAGCGCCGGAAATCCTGGCGCAAACGCGCATCGAGCTTGTTGAACGGCTCGTCCAGCAAAAGCAGGCGCGGCTCCGCGAGCAATGTCCGCATCAAGGCAACCCGCGCGCGCTGTCCACCGGAGAGCGTCGCGGGATCGCGCTCTTCAAATCCGCTGAGGTCGGCTTCGGCGAGCGCTTGCGCAACCGCTTCACGGCGTGCAGCGCGCGACCGCAACGTCGGCGACAACGCGAAAGCCAGGTTGTCGCCGACGGAGAGATGGGGAAACAGCAAATCGTCCTGAAACAGGATGCCGATTTTGCGTCGCTGCGGTGCCAGAGCGGTAACGTCTTCGTCGTCGATCCTCACGCGTCCCGTTGCGGTGAACGCGGCGTCCATCGTGCCCGCGATGTAGGCGAGCAGCGTCGATTTTCCGCAGCCGCTCGGTCCCATCACCGCCACCCGCTCGCCCGCTGCAACGGCGAAGTCCAGCGGCGGCACGAGCACGATGTTGCCAAGCGCGATGCGGACCCTCTCGAGCTTCAATCTCATTGCTTCACGTCTCGCCGCCACCCAAAACGCCACGCGGGAATCAGGATCGCCGCGACGTAGACGAACAGCGGCAGCGCGGCCTGCAACAGCACATATGGACCGATGAGTCGACGATCCGCGCCACCCGAGAGCGTCACGGCGTCCGTCGTGAGCGTGGCAACGCGGCCCGCTCCAGCGAACACCGTCGGCAGATATTGGCCGACGCTTACGGCAAAGCCGATTGCCCCGGCGATCAATATCGGACCGGCCAGCAGCGGCAAGCGGATGCGCCAGAAAATCCGTCGAGGCGACGCGCCGAGGCTTGCGGCGGCTCGCGCGTAGCGCCGATCGAGCGAGCGCCAGGGATCTGCGAGCGATAGAAAGACGTAGGGCAGCACGAAAACCAAATGCGCCCATATCACCGCGGCGAGCGTTCCGTCGGCGCCGAGCACAACGAGCACGACTTGCACGCCAAACAGGAAAGCGACCTGCGGAATCAGCAGCGGCAGATAGAGGAGCCATAACGTGCGCGTCCCAGTACGATGTCGATTGCGCGTTTCATTCTCGAGGCAACCGAGTACGAGGACAAGCGCGACCAGCGTCGCCCCGATGGCGACGGCAAGAGTCGCGGCAAGCGGTTCGGCGACACTGGCGAGACTGCGTGACCAATTCGCAAGCGTCCATCCGGTCGGCAGCACGCTGGGAAATCGCCATTGCGTCGCAACCGACCACAGTGCCATGCCCGCAATCGCGAGCGCCGATAGCATGAACGAGGTAACGGATAACCCGAAGCCGATCAAGGCCGCCGGCGTCGCGAGCGTTCGTCGAGCGCCCCGTGCGATCCATGCCCGGCCAAACGATGCGACGGCGAGCTCTGCAAGACGCCACGCCCCAATCGCGCCGACCACGAGTACCAGTTGGAGGGACGCCGCGGCTGCTGCGGGAAAGTAAAAGCCGATGTCGGCGTCGTTTCGCCATCGAACGGCGAGGACGGCGAGTGGCGGCGGGTTGCTCGGGCCGACGACCAGCGCCACGTCGACGACCGACAGCGAGAACGCCAACACGGCAAAAATCGGGAGACGAATTTGCGAATAGATCTGCGGCAGCACCACCTTGAGCCATCCTTCGATCGTTCCGTAGCCGAGCGATCGTGCGACGGCCAAGTGGCCGCGTGCCGATACCTGATGCAATGCACCGGCGATCATCAGCATCAGATACGGCGTCTCCTTCGCGACAAGACACAACACGACGGGCCACGCCGAACGGTGACCTACGGTCTCGATGTCAGGCGGCAACAGCCCTGCGATCAACCACGGCGATAGCGCACGCACGATCCATCCCGATGGCGCGATCAAAAACGCCACGCCGATGGCGATCGCCGCATGCGGCGTCGAAAGGATCGGCGCGACGAATCCGCCGATTCGGCGCGCCCATAAACGGCCGTACGCAACGGCGCAAAATGCGATTGCCAGCGCGAGCGAGATGATCGTCGCGGCGAACCCCGACGACACGCTCGTGATGACGCTGGTCGCGAGCCCGGGATACGCGATCAGTCGTCGCCAGGGCTCGAGGCTGATTGCACGGCCGCCGATCGCGGGCAAGTATCCGAGCGCGGGAAGCAGTGTTCCGGTCAGCCCGCCGACGATCGGCAGCAGGAACGCCGCCACGGTCAACGCGGGAAACCACGCGAGCAGACCTGCCGGTCGCGACGCGGTCACTTCGTGTAGCGGCGTTCCCACTCCGCGGCGATTCGAGTCATCCAGGAAGGATGCGGCTCGGGAAGCGGTTTGCGCAACTCGGCATTGGTCGGTAACGCCGGATGCTGCGGCAGCTCATCGAACAGCTTGCGGTCCGCGCCGGACAGCAAGTCGAGATCGAGCACAGTCAATGCGCCGGTCCGGCGAAAGTCCTGCGCGCGCGCCTGCGTCGCGGGCTCGAGCAGAAAATTCGCCACCACCATCGCGCCCTCTTTATGCGCGGCGTTGTACGGTATCGCAACGAAGCTGGTGTTGCCGATGGTGCCTCGATCGAACACGATCGTGCGCGCCGATTCCGGCAACTGACCCGCCGATTGCGCGACGGCAGCTTCCGCCGGATTGAACGAGATCATCAAATCGATCTCGCTGTCGTTCAGCAACTGCCGCTGCGTCGGCCCGCTCTCCGGAAACTGCTCGCCGTGATGCCATAGCAGTGGACGTAGCTGCTCGTACCAGGTCCACAACGGCGCCGTGACTGTCGTGAAGTTGGCGTCGGCCGCGGGTCTTTTGAGCGCTTCGGTATCGGACGCTAGCTCGTAGAGCGCCTGTTTCAAAAACGTCGCGCCCAGAAAATTGCGCACATTCGGATGTGTCGTGCGGCCCGGATGTCGTTTCGCCCAGTCGAGCAATTGCATCATCGATTGGGGCGGCTCGCCGGCGCGGCGGCTGTCGCAGATGAAGACGACTTGCGCGCGCCGCCACGGCGAAGCGAAGCCCTCCACGGGAATCGTGAAATCGATGTCGTTCGATTGGATGTGGGTGTGGTCGACATAGCGATCGTTCGGCAGGGTTCTCGCGAAGGGCCCATAAAGCAATCGCTGCTCCTTGAGCGCAAGAAAGTTCGGGCCGTTTAGCCAGATCAAGTCGACCGTCCCTTCGGCGTTGCGACCCGCGGCCTTTTCGGCAACGACCCGTGTCACCGCTTCCGCCGTGTCGCCAACCTTGACGTGGCGCAGCGTGATGCCGTAGCGCCGTGACACTTCGTCGCCGGCCCAGGCAATGAACGCATTGATTTTCCCGTCGCCGGCCCAGGCGTCGAACTGGACAACTTGACCGCGCGCCTTGGCGACGATGTCGTTCCACGGCGCGTCGCTCCCCCGGGCGGCGAACGGCGCGAAAAGGATGCACGCAGCACAGAGCCAGCCCGTGATGCGGCTCATGTCATCGCGCGCCTCTCGAGCGTCGATTCTGTCGCGGCGATTTGCCGCTTCGCACGGCGCCGCTCGCTTGCCGCTTCGAGGACCGGTCCAAGCACGTCTTGGTGAAAGCGGTCACAGCCGATGCAGAGGTTGCGATAGACTTTTCCTGCCGGCGTCAACGTGCGCGATTTCTCGATGAACGTCGCCTCGCTCCAGCCTGACGATAACCCCATGCGCTCTGGATGCCCTGCCGAAATCGCCTGGTACGCCGGCACATCCGCCAGCGAATCGAGAATGTCGACCAGGTTGTCTTCGAGCAGATTGCCGATCGGTAACTTGGTCTTGATGCAACACGGATAGACGCTTCCATCCGGCTCGACGGACACTTCCGAGCCGCTGTATTCGCGGCGCAGGAAATTGAGTCCGCCGGACCAACGATTGCAGAAATTGTCCGCGAGCGTTGCGGTCGAAAGATCGTTGTCCCAGGCGCGGCCGCGCGGCCACAGTTTGCCGATCCACGAGGCGGGGGTCGCGCCGAAAAAGCTGTACAACGGTCCCAGCTCGTCGTGCGCGCTGCGCGCCGGGGCCGAAGAATCGGAGCGACGCATCCCGTGACGCTCGAACAATCGCGTCAATTCGTCGACGAACGCCCGTTGCCGTTCTTCGCCTTGCAGACCGACGTGAAAGTCGTCGACGCCGGCGACCGAAACCATCCAGACACCGCGAGCGAGCAGATCGTCGACGATCCGGTCGGTGACGAGATCGCCGGTCGTTTGCACGATGATCTTGACGCCTCCCTCTTGTGCATACTTCGCGCGCAATCGGTCGATTACTTTGTAGGTAACCCGTTCGCGCACCGGATCGACCAGGCACTCGCCGCCCGACAAGATGATCCGGCCCGTTTTTACGGGCAGCGTGCCGTCCGCCAGCGGGTTCTCGCGATCTCGATACGCGAAGCGCGACGGAAAGTTGTCGATGATGCGCGGAAAGTTCCGCTCTGCCTCGGCAACGACGGCGTCGAGCCCGCCGCGAACGTACGGCCGGAACCGATCTTCGTAACAGTGCCGGCACTTTCTATGGCAGGCCCACGCCATCACGTAATAGAGCGATTCCATCACTTCGTTCCGAAGATTCGGTCACCCGCGTCACCCAACCCCGGGAGTATGTAGCCGTTCTCGTCCAATTGACGATCGATCGCTGCGGTGTGAATCGGAACATCGGGATGCGCCCGTGCGAACGTCCGGATCCCCTCCGGACATGCGACGAGGCATACGAAACGAATGGAGCGCGGCCGCGCCTCCTTGAGTCGCTCGACGGCAGCGACGGCCGAGTGGCCGGTCGCGAGCATCGGATCGAGCACGATCGCGTCGCGCTCGGACATTCCACCCGGCATCTTGAAATAGTATTCGATGGCGACGAGCGTTTTCGGATCGCGATAGAGACCGATGTGACCGACGCGTGCGCCGGGCACGACCGACAGGAAGCCGTCTAGCAAGCCGGTGCCCGCGCGCAGGATTGGTACGAACACGAGTTTCTTGCCGTCGATCAATCGGCCGGTCATTTTCTCCAGCGGCGTTTCGATCTCGACTTCGTGCATCGGCATCTGGCGCGTCACTTCGTGCGCCATCAACGATCCGATCTCGGTCAGCAAACGCCGAAAGCTCGTCGTGCTCGTCTCCTTTCTGCGCATCAACGTGAGCTTGTGCTGGATCAGCGGATGATCGAAGACGTGCGCGCTGCTCGAAATTTCGGACGGCGCGTCGATCAGAACACCGTTCCATCGGACCGGATCGCGAACGGCGGCGCGCCATCGCGCAATTCCTGCGCGAGATCGCGACCGGCGCCCCATGTGCCGCCCTCCAGAACGCAAGCGAGCGGCAGTTCCGGGAATGCGAGGCGACCACGAACGAGCGGTGCGAGCTCGTCGATCAATGCAACCGTCAATGCACGCCATTCGACGACCAGCTCGCTTGCGACGTCGAAGGTTTGGCGATTCAGTCGCGGATCGAGCAGCGTCAGCACGCCGGTGTCGATCAGCAATCCGCCGTTGCGATATTCGGGCAACGCGGTCAGCGCATCGGGATCGACGATTCCGATGCCCGCCCATTCGAACGGTTCGAACAGCGAGTACGCGAGCCATTGCGACAGCTTGTGAAACGGCACCCATCCCGCGGTCCGGCCATCGCCGCCGGCGTAAGGATGACGCCAGACGTCACCGAGCGGAACGCCGTCGAGCGCATTTCCCGACAGCCATATCGAAGACAAGCCGTCCTGCAGCGCATGCAACAGATCGACTGCTGTCAATGCGTTCTCGTCGTCTGGTATCAACGTCTCGAACAATCCGCCCGGTCGCGCCAAATCATCGAAAATCTCTTCGCGGGCGACGAGCGCCGCACCGAGCCGACGAAGCAACGAAGCGCGGCCTTCGAGTCCGACCAATGGATTATCGCCGCTCACCTGGAAAATTCGTGCAAGCGCGGCGGCATCGATTCGCGAAAGCGCGGCGGCATCGGCGCGCAATGGATCGTCGCGTCGCGCCGAAAAAGCGCCCGCCACGAAGGCGCGGAAACTTGCGACGGCGAGACCCTCGGATCGCGTAAAACGATCACCGCTTTCGCGTTCGACGTAGGCCCATTCCGTTCCAGCGCCTGCATCCAGCAGCACACTGACGACCGTCAAATCGATACGCGCCCGGGCGCATCCTGCGGCGTCGCGACCTTGCAGCGCGCGGTCGAGCTCGGATCGCCGGTCGACACCGCCCGCCTTGAAATGACGCCAGCGGCTGTGATAGGGGATGCGCAAGTCCGGATAGCGACGGCGCGTCGCGGCCTCGACGCGCTCGGCTGCCGCGTCGAGGCGCGATCGATCGATCCGAAAATGAGGCGAACGCCCTCCCGCAGCGGCGTCGAGCACATTGCGACAACGCTCGCGGATCGTCGCCGGCGACCGCAGAACGCCGATCGGCGTTTGAGCAACCGTTACGGGCGTCACAGCGTTCGGCCTTTGGTCGTCGCCAGACTGACTTCGCGCAAGGGTTCTTCGTCGGTGAAATAACCGGCGGCCTTCTTCGCTTCCATCTCGACGCGCGCATCCGCCGGGATCAGGTCTTCCGGAATCTGGATCCGTTCCTCGACCGCGATGCCCGAGCCGACGATCGCATCGTATTTGAGATTGCTCATCGACACGAGTCGATGGATCTTGCGCACACCGAGCCAATGCAATACGTCGGGCATCAGCTCCTGGAATCGCATGTCTTGCACGCCGGCAACGCATTCGGTGCGGAGGAAATAATTGCTCGCGCTGTCGCCGCCTTGCTGTCGCTTGCGTGCGTTGTAGACAAGAAACTTCGTCACTTCACCGAGCGCACGACCCTCCTTGCGCGAGTAAACGACGGCGCCAACACCGCCGTGCTGCGCGCCGCGAATGCATTCCTCGATCGCATGCGTCAGATACGGCCGGCACGTACAGATGTCGGAGCCGAAAACATCCGAGCCATTGCATTCGTCGTGCACGCGCGCAGTCAACGTCACGTTCGGATTCGCGAGATTGCGCGGATGGCCGAAGATATATACCGTTTGTCCGCCGATCGGCGGAAGAAACACCTCGAGATCGCCGCGCGTCACGAGCTCCGGATACATGCCGGCGGTTTCCTCGAACAACGCTCGACGCAGGTCTGATTCACTGCAGTGGAATCGTTTCGCGACGCCAGGCAGCCACCACACCGGCTCGATCGCTGCTTTCGTGACGACCGCGGAACCATTGGCGAGCAGAATCGTGCCGTCGGCATGCAGCCGTCCCGCGTTCAGCGCATGCCGTACTTCCGGCATGTCGATGTGCGCCTTGGTCACGGCAATCGTGGGCCGAATGTCGTAGCCTTGCGCGATCTCTTCCTTGAAAGCTTCGGCGACAACCGCGCCGAGCGGGTCCATCGACACGATCTTCGTCGGATCGCCCCACTGCGGATAGGGACCGATCGGATCGGTCGGCATCGTGTTGGTCAGATCGGGACGGTGATCCCGCATCAGCGCGCCCGCGGCGACGGCGAGCGCCCGATAGACGCCATAGCTTCCGCTGTGCGTGCCGATGACGTTGCGTTGGCTGCGATTCGCCGTGCTGCCGACGATCGGTCCGCGCACATGCGGATCCTGCTCGCCCCAGTGGATCGGAAGTGCGGTTCGCGCGCCCTCGACCGGATGGGACGTCAGGCGGATGTGCGACGCCGGCGGAGATTCGGTGCCCATGATCGAACACGAACTATACCGCTTCGGCCGACCGCGAGCCGAGGGCGTCGCTTCGCGTCGCATGAACGCGAGCGTTGCCGGAGATCAGGGATTTTGGCGATCGGGTCGGACTGGTCTCCGTTGCCTGGATCTGTTAACGCATTCGCAAGGCGGCTTCGAGGCTCCGCATCGGCGTCTTGCCACAGCGCGTGCGCGACATCAACCCACCGGCGGCATCGTCGCCTTGAAGCTTTCGCGCTGCGCGATCCACGCATGCGCACGCATGAGGTTCGGAACCTTCTCGAGCGACGCCTTGCTCTCGGGAAACAGGCCGAGATAGAACACCGTTGGCGCCAATAGCAGATCGGGTAGCGTGACCGTTTCACCGACGAGCACGTTGCGATCGCCGTATGCGCGATCGAAGACGCCGAGCTGCTTTTCGATGTCCGGGACGGCGCTGTCGATGACCGCGCGATCGGGCGTCCCATTCGCACCCTTGGGAAAGATGTACTGCAGCAAATAGCGACGCACCATCGCATCGTAGCAATGCGAGTTGTACAGGCTGGTCCATTGCTCCATCATCGCGCGCTTTCCGATGGTGCCGGCAATGAGGGATGCCGCGCCGAAGCTCTCGTCGAGGTAGCGAATGATCGCGCTCGTCTCGTACAGCGCGAGATCGCCGTCGCGAAAAGCCGGCACGCGGCCGAACGGGCAGATGGCGGTAACGTCGTCGCTGTGCGGCGCGGCGTGGTCGAATGTGTACGCGAGGCCCTTCTCCGCGAGTGCCATCCGCACGCTGCGAACGTAGCTGCTACGTGGAGTGCCGATCACCTGCAGCGTCGCAGCAGTGCCGCGCGAGTCCGTGGCATCGACCAACCGGTTCAATGTCGAATTCCATCCTTGCACATGTGCGTCACGAATCGGCGCCGCGGGGAAGCCGCTGTGCAGCAACTTCACTTCGGTTTCGACGCCATGCTCGGCGCGCCGCTCGCTCAAGGTCACCGTGACGAGCGTTTCAGGCAGGGCGCCCATCGACTCGCCCTCCCATTTCCATGTGAACGATACCCGCTCCGGCGACGTGATCTCTCGATATTCACCGACGACGGTATAGGGTTCGCCGGTGCGTGGTTGCATCGTCATTCGATAACGTCCGCCGACGCGCGAATCGATGTCCGCCTGCGTGATCGTGAAGCCGCGCGCGCCGAACCACCGGCGAACGATCTCCGGTTTGACAAAAGCATCGAATACTTTTTGCCGCGGTGCGCGGATCGTGCGGGTGATGGTCAGATCGGAAGTGTCGCGTGCGGTCATCGTTTTCTCCGTTTGGTTGGGGATTCTTCGAGCAAATCGGCGAGGGCGTCGAGGCGCGATTCCCAGAAACGCCGGTAATGGTCGAGCCAGCTGGCTGCCTGCCGCAGCGGTCGCGCGCGCAGCCGGCATACCCGCCACTGCGCATGAACCCGCCGTTCGATCAAACGCGCGCGCTCGAGCACATCCAGATGCCGCGAGATCGCCGGCAACGAGATGTCGAACGGCTTGGCAAGATCGCCGACTGACGCCTCGCCGCGCGCAAGCCGCGCAAGGATGGCCCGGCGCGTGGGATCGGCAAGCGCGGCGAACACGGCGTCGAGCTCTCGGGCGGTGCGCGGTTGCGGACCGAAGGACATGCCGGCCACAATACCTCGATCGTATTTAACAGTCAAGTTAAATAACTGCCCGGCTAACTGAACAAGGGGCCCGACAGGGCGGCGATCTCGCGGAAGTTATCGGTCGTCGGCCAGCGTGCGCATCGTGATCGAATAGCGCAACGCCTTGGTCGGAAGAATGCTGTGCTGCCAGCGCGAGCGGATGTCGCCACGCATCAGATAGATCGAGCGCGGCTCGAGATCGACAACGACGAGGCTCTTCGGATCGACTCGCGTCCACTCGCCCGGAGCGGGCACCGGACGGAAACGCATCCGCGCGCGGCTGCCCAGCGAGATTCCGGCAACGATTCCGTAATGCGGCTTGTCGCGATGCCAACCGATCGGCGTTCCGGCTTGGTATTCGCTCACCAGCACGTGGACGAACGACTCGCATGTGCACGGTGTCGGGTGACCATGATTGCCGACGAACGCCGCGACGCGCTCGCGTAATCCGTCGATCAATGGCGGCGGCGGCCCCACCGGCGCGAGGTCGTCGTCGGAGGTTGAGTCGTAGCTTTCTGCCAAAACGGCACTGTGGAAGCTCACCACGCGCCGCCGCGCGTAATACGTCTTGAAGCGCGCTTCGCGGAACGGCAACGTCGCGAACCATTCGAGCAGCGCGGTTTCCTCGCCGGCCGACAGGAATTCGTGCTCGAAGACGAGCCCATGCGGGAGCTCGGCGGGTAGATCGAGAAGCGGCACCTGCGCCGCGTGAGCCCTCATGGAATCTTCAGCGGTTCCGCGCGGAACCGAGACGACAACCGCTAGCCGTGACCGGTGAGATGCAAGCGACTCGTGCGGGGAACGCCGGCGAGCAGATATTCCATCTGATCGGCGAGGATACGGCGATTACGCAGAATGAAATGTTCATGCCGGTTAGGCACATAGGGTACGTACAACAGCGGCATGTCGGCCTGCTCCGGCGATCGATTGCCTTTTCGTGTATTGCAACTGCGGCAGGCAGTCACCGAATTGGTCCAGGAGTCGCGGCCGCCGCGCGAAACGGGACGCACATGATCGCGCGACAGATCTCGCGACTGGAAACGGCCTCCGCAATACGCGCAGACGTGACGATCGCGCGCGAACAGCATCGGGTTGGTGAGACCGGGGACGTGCGACAACGGCCGGCCCGCGCTGCCTTTGATGGCGACGATCGACTTGGTTGCGATTCGCGAGCGAACGCCGCTGCGCTGCCAGCCGCCGCGAAATTCCTTGATGACGCCGCCAACCGACCACGCCACCATTAGCTTGGCGTGATAGGTAATCGCTTCCTCGAGGTCAACCCATGCCTGCGGCAGGCCCGCAAGGTCGACGGTCAGTACCAGTGGTTCCATATCCGGTTGGGGCGTCGGTCGGCTCCCCAAGCCGCTCTCGGCCGTTGTCAGAAATCGTCGGATACAGAGTATGCCCCACTTTGACGGATTCTGCTTATGCGCCCGCAACTTGGGCCGAGGTTCACATTCGCGCCGAAGGGCCGCCCCGAGGCGCGTGCGAAGCAGCGAGCGTGGGGGCCCAATTTCGCCACGGTCCCGGCGAGGTATGACCCTCGCCAGAACCCATGACTCCAAACCGCAGCAGGAACTCGAGTCCCGTCTGCGGCGGCGATCCCGCATTTTCGGTTGGGAGCGCCGCGCACAGCGCTCGAAATCGCCGTCCTGCCTCGCGCCGTCCCGCGGCGCGAATTGCGCCCGCTCATCGGGACCGCTTTCCCGCTCACCGTCGCGCCGCACCGCCTGCGATGATGGCGATCAGCACCCCCAAGATCGATACGCGCCACCGTTCGATCGTCGGCTCGCCCTCCGGTGCGGCGCATTGCACCCAGCGGCCGTCATTCGCCTGCCAATACGTCCCGCGGCGACCGGCTCGTAACAGCCGGTAATCCCCTCCGCGATACGGACGTTTCAAGTCCAACGCTGTGCGATTCATTTTCGTTGCCTTTCGTGTCACTGTCGTTTCGTGCTTCAAGGACGCCGGAAAATGAAAAAACCCGGCGACGCCAAAGACCGCCGGGCCTTCAGGAGGCAACGCGATTCGTTACGCGTCAGCCTTCCAAACGAAAGTCCGGCCATGCCGTTGCATCGAGATGAGATCGTTCATCGGACAAGACCTCCTTTCGTCAAAAATGAACAGCCAAAATGCTTGCCGATGCCGCGCAAAGCGCGCGCATCGACGAGCGAAAACGCTGCCGGGAAACTGCTGAAAGGGAATCTGCGGGAGATCGACCTTTCGACTGTTCCACCGGCTCACCCGGCGGACGTCGTCCGGTCGGGTGATGCTACGTCGTGCGGCCCGCGCCGGCGGGCATGGAGCCCGTCTTGCGCGTCGCCTGTCCGGAAACACCGCCTTCGCCGCCGATGCACGTGCGCAGTCCCGCGGCGATTCGCGCGCGTTGCTGTGACGTGATGTGCGGGTTGAAGGTCATGGTTTCTCGTAAGCTAAATTGATCGCCTAATGCGCGATCGTCTACAACGAACAATCGCATTGTAGCGTTGACGCGGCCTCATCGACAAGCGCATTCGCGTCGCGCGCATTGGCGCTTTGGCATAAACGCAACAGGAAAAATTGCCCGGATGAACGTCCTATTTTTTCGCCGTCGCATCGTCGCGATGTTCCGCGCCTTAAACTACGCCGCAAAATCACCGCGATCGTTACGGAGGAGAATTCGTTCATGCGCACCGCTCGCCATGGCGCGTACGTCGTCATGCTGCTCGCGTCGTCCTCGGCCAATGCCGAGTTCGTGATCGACGAGCTCTATTCCACCGCCGACGGCATCGTGCAATACGTCGTGCTGCACGAGGCTCAAGGTGCGAATGGCGCGAATTTGCTGACCGGCCGCACGTTGACCTCGACCCATGCCGGCGTGACGAAGGTCTTCACCTTTCCGACTGATCTTCCCGTGCCGACGACAGCGGGTCAACGCGTGTTGATCGGAAGCAACGGTTTCGCCGCGACGAGCCGGATTCCCGCGGATTACCAGATGCCGGACCGCTTTCTGCCGACCGACGGCGGCAGCGTCAACTACGCGGGCATCGACGAGATCGATTTCGTGACGCTTCCAACCGACGGCACCAACGCGTTGCAGCGCGGAGGAGCCATTGCGGCGAATCTGGCGACGAACTTTGCAGGACAAACCTTTGTCGTGCCGACTGCGCCGATTACGGTCACGGAGTTCTACAACGATGCGCTCGACCACTACTTCATGAGCCCGCTTGCGCCCGACATCGACGCGCTCGACTCCGGACGCACCAGCGGATGGTCGCGCACCGGTTATGCGTTCGAAGGATTTTCAACTGCCGTCGCGACGTCGAGTCCGGTGTGCCGCTTCTACATTCCGCGGGAACACGGCGATTCGCATTTCTTTTCCGCATCGCCGTCCGAGTGTGCGACAGTGCTCGCCAAGGTCGGCGTCGACCCCAATTACAGCGGCTATATTTACGAAACGCCGAACGAGTTCTTCATCACGTTGCCCGACATTGCGAGCGGCGGGTGCCCATCCTCGCTCCCGGCGTCGGCATCCAATCCCGGCGATGTGTTCCGGCTTTGGAATAACCGTGTCGATTCGAATCATCGCTACACGACCGATCCTGTTCTCCGCGCGCAAATGATCGCGCGTGGCTACATTTCCGAGGGATACGGACCGCTCGGCGTCGCGATGTGCACCGGCGGCGCAAAAATCGGCGACTCGCGCGTGCGCGTGAGCGCCCCTTCATCTTTCGCGCCGGGTTGCGATGGTACGGCCCCGAGCGGATTGCTCTACACGAACGCAGAAGTGGAGCCGATGATGGCGGTGAATTTCGCCAGCCTGAACAACCTGGTCGGCGTGTGGCAACAGGATCGCTGGTCGGACGGCGGCGCGGCGGGATTGCGCACCGGCGTTTCTCAGGATGGCGGACGCTCGTGGTTCGTTACGCAAGCACCGTTCACGCGGTGCACCGGTGGTACCGCCGCGAACGGCGGCAACTACGCGCGTGCCAGCGATCCGTGGATCGCGATCACGCCGAGCGGTGTCGCCCACCAGATCGCCATTGCCTTCAACGGCGGCACGCTCGCCGCGGGATCGCAGAGTGCCGTACTCGTGAGCCGCTCGATCGACAACGGCATCACGTGGAGCAGTCCGACGACGCTGATCGTCGACGGCAGCCAGTTTTTCAACGACAAGGAATCGATCAGCGCCGATCGCTACAAGGACGGCTACGTGTACGCAACGTGGGATCGTCTGACTCAAACGGCCGGTGGTCCTTCCTATTTCGCGCGCACGCTCAACAATGGCGTTACTTGGGAGCCGGCACGGCCGATCTTCGATCCGGGCAGCCGCAGCCAGACGCTCAACAATCAAATCGTCGCATTGCCCCCGCCCGTTGCGAGCGGAGCGAACACCATCGTCGATTTCTTCACGCAAATCGACGTCGCCGCGAACAACGCCCAAACGACGCGACTTGGACTGATCCGCTCGGCCGACAACGGCGTCACCTGGAGTGCGCCGATCTACGTCACCACCATTACGGCGATCGGCACGCACGATCCCGAAACAGGCGCGCCGCTCCGCGACGGCGCGACGCTCGGAAGCTTCGCGAGCGGCACCAACGGCTCACTCGTTGCGGTGTGGCAGGATGCACGCTTTTCGCCGAATCTCACGCGCGACGGAATCGCATTTTCCCGCTCGCTGGATGGCGGGGTCAGTTGGTCAACGCCGGCGCAGGTAAACAGCGTCCCGTCGGTACAGGCGCTATTGCCTGCCGTGACGATTCGCGACGACGGCACGATCGGCGTCCTGTACTACGACATGCGCAAAAACACGGCCGATCCAACGACGCTGATCGTCGATGCCTGGCTCGCGACTTCGAAGGACGGCGTCGTCTGGCAGGAGATCCATGCGGGCGGACCGTTCAACTTCGCCAATGCGCCGATCGCGGACGGCGCTCTGTTCATCGGTGATTATCAGGCGCTCGCCAGCGATTCGAGCGCGTTCTATCCGTTCTTCGCGATGACGAACGCGAGCACGACGAACAAGACCGATATCTTCGGATCGGCATTTCGCTCGATCGTCGCTCCGACCGGCACGGTCGAAGCAAAGTCGTTCGAGGCACGCGCCGTTCCGACATTCGTCCCGACGGACGAAGCGCAGCAACGCATTCAGAACCGCATCGCCCGGACGCTGCAATGGCGGCGAATCGGCAACGCGGCGACTGCTCCGGAACCTAGTCGGTAAAGCTGCCGTTGCGAGCCCGCGTGCGCTGAACGTCTAAGTGGCGGAGCCACGCGTGCGCGGCGGCGCGACGGCTGCCGCTCGTTGGGCGGTGTCAGTCGCAGCGAGCGCCATCGACTCTCGATGCAAGCCGGCAAGCGACGCGATCAGATCCGCAAAGCGCTGCCCTTGGACCACGACATGCTCGCGCATCCGTTGCGCGCTAAGGTCCGCATCGCCGGCGATGATCGCATCGACGATCGCTTCGTGCTCGTGAAACGACGTGGGCAGCCGATCGCGAACACGCAATTGCAAGCGGCGATACGGCCGCAAGCGACGATGGAGCGCGGTCGCCTGCTCGCGCAAGAAGACGTTGTGGCTACCGTCGTAGATCTGTTGATGGAACAACTCGTTCTGAGAGTAATACGCGTCCGGGTCCATCGCCTGTGCGGCGCGCTCGCATGCGCGATGCGCTTCGAGCAGCCGCTGATGATCGAGCGCCGACATACGGCGCGCCGATAGACGGCCGCACAGCGCTTCGAGCTCGCCCATGACCTCGAACATTTCGACCAGGCGGTGCGGCGTCACTTCCGCCACGACAGTGCCGCGCCGTGGCTGCATGACGACGATGCCCGCCGACGCGAGCTGAAACAGCGCTTCGCGGAGCGGCGTTCGCGACACGTTGAAGCGCTCGGCCAGCTCCATTTCGTCCAACCGCATGCCTGGCGGAAACGAGCCGGTGGCAATGCCTTCTTCGATCAGGTCGCGTACATGCTCCGAGCGCGTTGCTGCCTTGGGTCGCATGTCGGCTGTCGCCGGATTTCCGGAAAATGGATCGGGATAATTCACATTATAGCGATCGGTTGATCGAGTCTTAGAACGAAATCCCACCCGGAAGAGTAGGAAATGACGAATCGTGCACGGGTTGAACGGGAACCGGTCATCCCGGTCCCCGCTCGTCCCATGTTGCCTCCTCCTCCTATTTACATCCTTCCGCCGCCCGCGCCGCCCTTTTGTTCACGGCGCTCGGCGGGTCCTTCAGCAACGTTCTACTCGCCATTCATCACGGCTCAACGCACTTCCCGCTGTCGGCGGGTTTGAGATTGCACACGTTGCTCGCGATTGCACGATTGACCAGGGTCTGCCAATCATCGCCGACGCCGGGCTGAAGCGGCATCGAGCATTTCGGACCGACGCCCGTCGAGTCTTTGCCGCCTCCCGCGAACAGATAACCCTGACATGCTGCGTTATCCGCAGCTTTTCTCACCGCCGCGACGTATCCATCGTGGCTGCCATAGCGCTCTTCGAGCGAGGGCCGTGGGTCGTTGCTGGCGCTCCGTTTCGCCTTGGAGATTGCGAACGGCACCATCCCACCGACATAGTTGCACACCTGTCCAGAGTGGAAGCCCGCCGACGTGATGTTCCAGCCGAGATAGGTCGCGATCGGAGCGTCGACCAAAACCGTTGGCACGCCGCCTTGCTCGTTGCCATCCGAATCGACGGACGGCACGAGCATCTTGATCACATGCTTGATCGGTGGCGGAACGTTGGTCGGGTTGCCTGTCGCATTGAACTCGTCGAAGTCAGGGCCCCAGTCGTAGTCGAGTATGGGATTCACGAAGTTGTCGGGCGAGAAAATCGAGTCCGGAATGCCGGGAACTCCGTGCGGAAAGCCCATCGCCTGCATCGTCGGCTCGACGAGCGCGCGCTCATTCTTGGGCCCGCGCATCCTCGGCCACATGCTCGGCGGCGGTTCGATGCCTTTGGTCACCCAATCACGCAACGCAACCCGCATACGATTGATGAGTTCGGCTGAAGGAACGGCGCTGACCGGCATTGTGCCCGTGCCCCAGTTGTTACCCGGACAGCTCGCGTTTCCTGTGATCAGCTCGTTGAAGCCGGAGTCCGCGCGATTGCTGCCGCCGTGCGTCGAGCTCGGCAGATAGTAGCGGCGGACGTTGTCGGGCAGCGGGATGTCGTTTTTCGGATCGGTGCCCACCCACGACGTCGTCATCTTGAGCGCGAACACCTCGGAACCGCCGAAGGTCTCAACGATTTTCGGACAGGTTTCCGTCAGCTCGCATCGATCGAGAATGCCGCCGGGATGCAAGTCGCGCACTCGATCAGGAAACTGATGCCACCACTGCGGTCCTTCGCTGCCCATTTGATACAACTCGAGCACGCCGTCAGGTTGGCCCCAGCGCGAATTGTTGGAAACGCGGCGGCCGGCAATCAATGGCCACGCGCCCTCGTGGACAATGCGGCCCGCCTCATCCTCGTTCATGCCGAGGAAGATCAAATGGCGCGTGAAGTTGCCGGATTGGGAAGAGCCGCGGATGATCGCCGACTTGATCTTGCCCGCGAGTGGATTCGCGTTGCCGAAATCGTCGGCATTCGCATAGCGGAAGAACGACATCACGTCGCGGAACGCAGCCGTGCCAGCGCCGAGCACGTACGGATCTTTGACTGTGTAGACGAGCTGATAGAGCTTCGTGCCGTCGAAGCCGTTTCTGAGGCAAACGTTCACCGGAAGCGAAGTGATGTTCCCCGGACTGGCAAATGACCCGCCGCCCACGCAGTACTTCCAATCGGCGTCTGCCACCGTACCGCCTTCCGTCACCACGCCCGGCATCGTTTCGTGCGTATGAATCGTCAGCGTATCGCCGGCGTGGTTGATCAGATCGTTCGGAAAATATGGAATCGGATTGCCCATCACGTTGAGCGGCGCCGCAACATTGCCATTGCGGTTGACGATCCGCCCGAGAATCCGACCGGTCACGCCTTTCAACACCGGCGTCGCGACATAATGATGCGGTAACGTCGGAGCCGCGCATGGCGCGACGTACGGTGGAACGCACGTCGCATTCGCCGGGACCGATGTAGCACCTGCGTTGTCACCCTGCCATCCACTCAATATCTGGATGTCGTTCGCCGCAAACGAATCGGCGGGAAAATTGACGTCGCCGCCGCGGTTCGGCACGTCGTGCCATACGGCGCCGCTCGCAGCGGTCAAATCCTTCGGCTTGCGAATGACCACGCTCGCTACGTATTGCACCTTGCCCTGGACGAGTCCGATGTCCGTAATGAGCGAGTTGTGGGAATCGCTGGGATCGAGTTCACCGAACGCGCGTCCGCTGAGCTGCTCATAACCTGGTTGATTGCTGACGCTGGACGTCGAATCGATGATGATGCGCGTCACGCGTGCGTCGGCATTCGCCGCGCATAAAAGCAGACCGGCCGCGACGGCAGCGGCAATAGGCGCGGCCTTTCGCGGCATTCGAAGCAAAGTGCAAGACATTGCAATTCCTCCTATATCGGCGTTATGGATGCCTGATGAAAGTTTGCGTTTTTCTGCTCGATTGAACATGCCGCCAGCGAACGGACATGCAACCGGTTGCAGAAAGGCCCGACCGCCGCCGCGAGAACCGGCGGCCGGGCCACATCCTGAAACATCGTGTTGTTATATTTCTCGCAATTCCGTCGTGGTGAGTCGGCTCGTCACTGCAGCACGCTACTTGCCTGAGCTGCGGCGATCAGCGCATCGGCGTCGGCCTGAAGCAGGAAGTGTTGGCTGACGGCATTGGCGGCCGCCGCCTTCACGGCCTCGACGTAGCCCTGGTGGTTGACGTAGCGCTCTTCGAGCGAGCGGCGCGGGTCGTGGTTGGCGAGCCGCTCCGCTTTCGTCTTCGCGAACGGGATCCAGCCGCCCTGGTAGTTGCAGACCTGGCCCTTGTGGAATCCCGATGCCGTGACGTTCCAGCCGAGATACGTGCCGAGCGGCGCTTGCAGCAACACCACCGGAACGCCGCCGACCTCGTTTCCATCCGCATCGGTGCGCGGCACGACCTGATCGAGCACCTGAACGATATTGGGCGGCTCGAAGTCATGGAAACCGGTGTTCTCGGAGTAGTTGAGGTCGGGGCCCCAGTCGTACTGCATCATCGCCTGCAAGAAGCGGCTGGTCGTCGAGCCGACGTCGTAGTACGGCGCGCTCGGATTCGAGCTCGCGAGGACCGCAGGAATATCGGGGAAGCCCATCGCCGCCTTCGTCGGTTCGACGAGCTGCTTTTTCGCGAGCGTTGGATAAACGCTGTCCGGCGGCAGCGTGTCGTGCATCACCCAGTTGCGGAAGTGAAATCGCAAGGCGGTCACGGTTTCCGCTTGCGGCATCGGATTGCTGCCGAACGTGCCCGGCCCGTAATTGGTGCCTGAGCAACTTGGCGCGTTACCGGCATTTGGATTGAAGCCGCCGTTGCCGCCGCCATGCGGACTGCTCGCGAAGTAATAGCGGCGCACGTTCTTCGGCAGCGGGATGTCATTCTTCGCATCGGTGCCAACCCATCCCGTCGTCAGCTTCTGGCCCCAGACTTCCGCCGCGCCGAAGTGCTCGATGATCTTCGGACATGTCCGGCTCGCTTCGCATCGATCGAGGATGCCGCCCGGCGGATTGCCGCGCGCGTGATCGGGAAACTGATGCCACCACAGCGGTCCTTCGCTCCCCGACTCGTAGAGCTTCATCACGAGATCGGGCTTCGCGAAGCGGAAGTTGAGTCCGATCCGGCGCGCCGCGATGATCGGCCAGGCACCGTCGTACACCTGACGATTCGCCTCGTCCTGCGTGAAGCCGAAGTGGATCAGTTGCCGGACGAACGTGCCGGACTGTGAGCTTCCGCGCGTGATGACCCATGAGATCTGATTCGCAAGCGGATTCGGATTGCCGAAGTCGTCCTGCGTTTCATAGTGAAAGAACGAAGCCGCGTCGCGGAAAGCGGCCGTACCGACGGCGAGGATGTACGGATCCTTCGACGGAAACACGACCTGGTACAGCTTGTTGGCCTGGAAGCCGTTCTTCAGGCAGATCTGCGTCGGGTCGGGCGTGCCGGGGAATGGATGCGTTGCGTCGCACTTGGCCCACGCCCAATCGCCGCTCGCAATGCCGTTGACGCCCTGGACGATGCCGTCGATGGTTTCGTGGTCGTGCGACTCGAGATGCGAAAAGCTCGTATCCAGGCTGACCGGCTTGTACGGTATCGGATTCGAATGCTCGATGATCGGCTGCGAGTTCGTGCCGGTGACGTTCATGATCCGGCCCATGACAACGCCGGTAACCGATGAACCGTCGGGATTTTTCGGAATCGGCACGCTCGCCCAATCGTCGCCGTTACCGACCACCTGCGCGGTATCGCCGGAGTTGTCGCCCTGCCATCCGCTCGACAATCCGATATCCCCATCGTTTCGGCTTGCGACGGGAATCGTGATGCGACCGCCGCGGTTCGGCACGTCCTGCCACATCAGGTGGCTGCTCTTCGACATGTCGATCGGCTTGACGATGAAGTACGTCGCCGTGTACTCGACCATGCCCTTCGCGTTCTTCGGGGCGAGCTGGATGTCGTTGATGATCGTGTTGTGCGGATCGTTCGGATCGAGCTCGCCGAAGACCCGTCCCAGGATCGTTTCGTATTGGCCGGAACTTCCGAACGTAGCCCCCGCAAATGCGGGAGAGACTTTTTGATCAACGACGATGCGAGTAACCCGTGCATCCGCCGTCGACGCGACGGCAATGAACGCGGCAGCGACGGCGATGGACAGCGTGGTGTTGCGCCATGGACGGTTCGACCTCGTCGACATTGCGAATTCCTCCTTTGGTTCATTTTTAAAGATCACGGCACAACCGCGGCGTTCGCCTGCTGAATCATCAACGCCGCATCCTGCGGAAGCAGAACGCGCTGCGCGACGAGACTGTTCGCCGCAGCCGTCACTTTTGCGACGTAATCAGCGTGCGTCGGATAGCGTTCCGCGAGCGACGGCCTTGGATCGC
>DASXPO010000097.1:0-3770 GCA_036493535.1 Casimicrobiaceae bacterium | reverse complement strand
CGAGCTCCATTCGGTGACGCGCGGAACGCCGCCGGTCGGGGAGGCCTCGACTCGAACGATGCCGATTTCAGTGATGCGGTCGCGGGCCGCGCGCGTACCGGTCGTCTCGAGATCGACAAAAGCCAGTGAGGGGGCGAAGAGCCGCATAGGTAGGGGTATTGACAGTGCGAACGTTCGTTCGCTATTCTACGACGATGGCGAACGATCGTTCCTACCTCGCAGCGCTTCAGGACTATTACGCCCGGCATCGGGCTCTGCCCTCGTATGCCTCCATTGGCAGTCTGCTGGGTCTGCGGTCGAAATCGTCCGTCGCCGCGCTTGTCGCGCGGTTGAAGCTCGCCGGTTTCCTCGAATCGACGCCGGATCGCCGGCTCGCGCCGACGAGCCGCTTCTTCGCCCGGCCGCTGGCCGCCACGCCGGTCCGCGCGGGTCTGCCCGATCCGGTTGACGATGCCGAAGCGGACGCCGTCACGATCGACGATTATTTGATCGAACGGCCGTCGTCGACGGTGCTGGTCCGCGTCAAAGGCGATTCGATGGAGGACGCCGGCATTCTGGACGGCGACCTCGTCGTGGTCGAAAAGCGCGCATCGGCGCAAAAGGGTGAAATCGTCGTGGCCATCGTCGACAACCAATTCACGTTGAAGCGCCTCGACGTCGAAGCCGGGCAGTTCGTGTTGAGGCCCGAAAACAGGGCTTATCCGACGATCCGGCCCGAGGGCGCGCTGGAAATCTTCGGGGTCATGATCGGCCTCGTGCGCAAGCTCTGAACTTCGCGCGCACATCGCGCATCCAAAATGGATGAATCGCGATAACGCGCGCGCATTTCCATTCTTACGCGTCAACGACCGTTCGCCGAAACCGCGCACGCGTGGCGTGACCGAAATTCGCGGACCCTACTACACGCCGCTCGGCACGCGTCAACTCGAAGACATCCTCGAGACGATGGGCGCATACGTCGATGCGCTCAAATTTGCCGGCGGCTCTTTCAGCCTGATGCCGCGGCAGGCGCTGAAAGCGCTCATTGCGCTGTGCCATCAGCACGACGTGCTCGTTTCAACCGGCGGCTTCATCGAGCATGTGCTGACGCAAGGCCACGAGATGGTCGACCGCTACATCCAGGAGTGCAAGAACATCGGCTTCGATATTGTCGAGATCTCGAGCGGCTTCATCACGATTCCCGAGGACGATTGGTTGCGGCTCGTCGAGAAAGTGCAAAAAGCGGGACTCAAGGCCAAGCCCGAAGTCGGCATTCAGTTCGGCGCCGGCGGCGCGTCGGCCGCTGCCGAACTGGAGGCGGAAGGCACGCGCGATCCGAAGCGGGCGATCGCCCAGGCCAAGCGCTTCCTCGATGCCGGCGCGTACATGATCATGATCGAATCGGAGGGCATCACCGAGAACGTGAAGACCTGGCGCACCGATGCAATCTCGGCGATCGTGGATTCGCTCGGGATCGAGCGGGTGATGTTCGAAGCCGCCGATCCCGATGTCTTCGCGTGGTACATCAAGAGCTATGGCGCCGACGTGAATCTCTTCGTCGACCACAGCCAGATCGTGCAGCTCGAATGCCTGCGATCGGGAATCTGGGGAACCAAAAGCCTCTGGGGACGCGTGTTGACTTACCCGAGCGCCTCGACTTCCGGAGCGACTTCAACCAGGCAGTCGTAAAAGGTGGCGGCGCGGCCCATGTCGGTGAGTGCCTGTCCGGTCACTGCATTCGCGTTTTGTCCGTCGGGGGTCAGCTTGCGCCACCAGACGGAGGGCGCGACGACGACACCGGTCCGCGCGCGCCTGGTCACGCGGGCCGTCGCCGTGAACGCGCCGCGATCATTGAAAATGCGCACGACCGTGCCGGTGACGATTCCGCGGGTGCGCGCATCGGTCGGGTGAATGTCGAGTCGCGGCGTTTTTTCCTCGGCGACGAACGCCGGCAGATTCGCAAACGATGAATTCAGGAAGTTACGCGCCGGCGGCGAAATGAACGCCAACGGATAGCGCCTCGCCAATGGCGCATTGGTCGCCACCGATTCGCGCGGAAGCAGGACTGCCGGCAACGGATCCTCTCCCGCCGATTGAAGCTTCGCCGACCAGAATTCGCATTTGCCGGACGGTGTCGGAAAATTTCCTTGGGCGAAAGGCGCATACGTCACGGGGAGATTCAGGCGCTGCCAGCCGTCGCGCTTGAGCGTTTCCCAGTCGAGTCCCTTCGCGCGCGGATCCTGAGTGTGAAACGCTTGTCGCGCGATCGCTTCATCGCTGTCGCGAAAACACGGATCGTCAAAGCCCATGCGCGCGGCGAGGCGGCGGAACACTTCCGCATTGGGCAGCGCTTCGCCCAACGGCGCGATCGCTGGCGTGTTGGCGAGCGCGTAGAGATGGCCATAGCTGCCGTGGATATCCATGTGCTCCAGCTGCGTCGTTGCCGGTAACAGGATGTCGGCGTAGTCGGCCGTGTCAGTCTGAAATATTTCGTGCACGACGCAGAACAAATCGTCGCGCGCAAATCCACGGGTCACTTTGGCGGACTCCGGCGCTACGGCGAGCGGATTCGAGTTATAGACGTAAATCGCGCGAAGCGGCGGATCGCGCGCTTCGAGCAGCGCATCGCCGATCGCGGACATGTTGATGGTGCGGGGCGCGTTCGGAATCAAATCGCGGCGCTCGAGCGCAGCGCCATCGATTGGATACGTTCCGGACGATGACAGCAGGGCGCCCACCGCGGGATCGCGCCATGCGCCCACCAGAGCCGGCAGGCAGGCAACCGCGCGGATCGCATTGGCGCCACCGTGAACGCGCTGCATCCCGTAATTGAGCCGAATCGCCGCTGGCTTGATCGTTCCGTAATCGCGCGCGAGATGGACCACTTGATCCGCGTCAATGCCGCATGTCGCGGCGACGCGCGCCGGCGTCCAGTCATCGGCACGGGCCGCCAGCGCATCGAAGCCGACCGTGTAGCGGTCGATGTAATCGCGATCGAGCAGATTTTCTGTAATCAGAATATGCATGACGCCGAACGCGAGCGCGGCGTCGGTTCCGGGGAGAAGGGCGATGTGCTCGTGGCACTTTTCCGCCGTGGCGCTCCGATAGGGATCGATGGCGATGAGTCGCGCACCGCGCCGCTTCGCTTCCTGAATGCGCGTCCAGATATGGAGGTTCGAGGTGATGGGATTACCGCCCCAGATTACGATCAGGCGACTGTTCTCGAATTGCTCGCCGTCCATTCCCACCGCGGCGCCGATGACCGAGGCCCATCCGGCTTTGCCGGCCGTCGCACAAATCGTGCGATCGAGAAGCGAGGCGCCGAGTCGATGAAAAAAGCGACGGTCCATCGATGCGCTTTGAACGAGCCCCATCGTTCCGCAATAACTGTAAGGAACGATCGCCTCGGGACCCTCGGACGATGCCGCGATCGCCTTGAAGCGCGCGGCGACTTCGTCGAGCGCCTCATCCCAGGAAATGCGTGCAAAGCGTCCTTCGCCTTTTCGGCCGATTCGGCGCATCGGATGAAGGAGTCGATCGGCCGAATACGTGCGCTCAAGGTAGCGCGCGACTTTCGTGCAAAGCTTACCGGCGGTCGGCGGATGCGCGGGGTCGCCGCGAATCTCCACTGCCTTGCCATTCTCGACCGCGACGAGCATCGCGCATGTGTCGGGACAATCGTGCGGACACGCCGCGTGAACGACCCGGCGCTCGGGATTGATCGAAGGCGCGTCGAGTGGCATGCTGAAATTGTACGCGCGGGTGGTAGCGCCGATTGAGCCACCATACAA
>DASXPO010000096.1:0-6507 GCA_036493535.1 Casimicrobiaceae bacterium | reverse complement strand
CTACAAGCAAGCGACCGACGGCGACGTCAAGGGTGACCGGCCGGGCGGCTTCGATTTCGTCGGCGGCGCGAAACACGACGCCTGGTCGAAGCTCAAGGGAATGAGCCGCGACGACGCGATGACCAACTACGTCAAGCAGGTCGAGAAGCTCAATCGGGATTAGTCGCGCAGCCGCGCGCTCGACCCTTCAGTCCCGATCGACGCGAAAGGACAACTGCACGAGTCCCGACGGGTAACGCCGCTCGGCGACGAGCGCGAGCTTGGTTGCGATCGTTCCACTGCTAACAAGCGGAATTCCCGACCCGAGGATCACCGGATGAATCGACACGATGATGTCGTCGATCAGGCCGTGATCGAGACAGTCGCGGATGAGGTCACCGCCGCCCGCGAGCCAGAGGTCCTTGCCCTCGCGCAATCGCAGTTCCGTGACGACATCGCTCGGCGTGCGCGACGTTGCGACGGTATCGGGCGATGAAATATTGAGCTCGCCGGCGCGCGTGAACACGACGGTCTTGCGCTGAGGGTAAGGCCATCGCTCCATTGCCAGCGCCGTTTCGTACGTGCGGCGTCCGACGAGCACCGTATCGATTCCAGCGAAGAAGGCTGCGTAACCGTAGTCGGCGTCGTGAAACACCCACGAGACGTCGCCGTCCCGTCCTGCGATGTAACCGTCGACGCTGGTCGCGATAAAAAGCTTGAGGCGGCGCACCGGTTCAGCGTTTGCCGGCTTTCCGTGCCTTGCCCGCGCCCATCGCGCGTTTCCCGACCTTCGGCTTGACATCTCCTCTTGCCTGGATCAGCGCGTTCACCGCCTCGGAAAGCGCATCAACGCGCTCGGCGAGCCGTTCGACGTCTTTTTGCGTATGGACGCCGAGCTTGGAAAGCGCCCGTGCAACGCGTGCCTCGAAGACCTGCTCCAGCTTGTCCCAGGTGCCGCCGGCCATCGCCTGCATCTCTTTCGCTTTCGCCTTGGCGGCTGTTCCGGCTGCGCTCGCCGTATCGAGCGCCGTGCGCTTGGTTTTCGATTCGAGCGCTTCCCCCTGTTTGACGAGGTTCTCGAACACCTTCGTCCCCTCTTGTTGCGCGCGGGAAAAAGCGCCCAATCCGGCGAGCCAGATCTGGCGCGACGATTCGAGCACCGACTTCGAAAGATCCTTCGGCGCTGCGGACGGATCGTCGTCCGCGGCCGCCTTCATTTTTTTCAGCATGTGCAGATCCTCTCGCTTGAATGGTCCGAAATTGGACCGCCGTTTTGGATTCTAGGCGGGCGCCTTTAGAGGATGCACACTAAATCGCCCGGAGCGGGAGCGCAACGACGCGCATCTATCGGACACTTAAGGCCGGTACAATCGACGAGCACTTCGCGCGCCGTCAGGGGCAGCGCTCGAGTTACCCAAAAAGCGGATCAAGGGAGGACCTCATGGCCTATTTCGTCACCGGCGCCACTGGATTCATCGGCCGCTATCTGGTCGCCAATCTGCTGAAGCGCGGCGAGCCGATCTATGTGCTCGTCCGCAAGAGCTCGCAGAAAAAACTCGCCGACCTGCGCGCGAACTGGGGTGCAAGCGACAGTCAGGTCATCGCAGTTACTGGCGATCTCGCCAAAAAAAATCTCGGCATCGCCGATGCCGACATCAAAAAGCTCGCGGGGAAAATCGATCACTTTTTTCATCTGGCCGCGATTTACGACTTGAACGCCTCCGCCGAGGCGCAGCAGCAGGCGAACGTCGACGGCACGCGCAACGCCGTCCAGTTCGCGAAAGCCGTCTCGGCCGGTTGTTTCCATCATGTGAGCTCGATCGCCGCGGCTGGACTCTACGATGGCGTGTTCCGCGAGGACATGTTCGAGGAGGCCGAGGATCTCGACCACCCTTACTTCAAGACGAAGCACGACGCCGAGGCGATCGTGCGGCGCGAGTGCAAGCGGCCGTTCCGCATTTACCGCCCCGCCTTCGTCGTCGGCGACTCGAAGACCGGTTACATCGACAAGATCGACGGCCCCTATTATTTTTTCAAGACGATTCAGAAGATGCGCGACCTCGTGCCGCGTTGGATGCCGACGATCGGCATCGAAGGCGGGCGCATCAATATCGCGCCGGTCGATTTCGTCGCCGATGCGCTCGACTACCTGGCGCACAAAAAGGGGCTCGACGGCAAATGCTTTCACTTGACCGACCCTGCGCCGCACCGCGTCGGCGAAGTGTTGAACATTTTCGCCAAGGCCGCCCACGCGCCGCAAATGACGATGCGGATCAATGCGAAGATGTTCGGATTCATTCCAGCGCCGATTCTTTATGGGCTTGGTTCGCTGTCGCCGGTGAAACGTGCGATCCGGGTGGTGTTGAGCGATCTCGGCATTCCGCGCGACGTATTCCAATTCGTCAATTGGCCGACGCGCTACGACAATCGCGAGGCTGCCAAGGCGCTCAAAGGCTCGGGCATCGAAGTGCCGGAGCTCGAGTCGTATGCGGCCAAGCTGTGGGACTACTGGGAGCGTAACCTCGATCCCGAGTTGTTCGTCGATAGAAGTCTCGCCGGGCGCGTTCGCGACAAAGCCATCGTCGTCACCGGCGGATCCTCGGGCATCGGACACGCGACGGCGTTGAAGCTCGCGGGAGCCGGCGCGAAAGTCGTCATCATCGCACGCGATCCCGAAAAGCTCGAAGCGACGCGCAAGGAAATCGTCGACGCCGGGGGACGCTGTTTCACATACTCCTGCGACCTGTCCGACATGAATGCGATCGATGCGGTGGCGAAGAAGATTCTCGCCGAGCACACGACCGTGGACTTTCTCGTCAACAACGCCGGGCGCTCGATCCGGCGTGCGGTGATCAATTCGCTCGATCGATTCCACGATTTCGAGCGCACGATGCAGCTCAATTACTTCGGCGCGGTCCGGTTGATCCTGGCGTTCCTGCCGCAGATGGTTGCGCAGAAGCGCGGCCATATCATCAACATCAGCTCGATCGGCGTCTTGTCGCGCGCGCCGCGATTCTCCGCGTACGTGGCGTCGAAGTCGGCACTCGACGCGTTCGCCGAATGTGCGGCCTCCGAATTCCTCGACAAGGGAATCCATTTCACGAATATCAACATGCCGCTCGTGCGCACGCCGATGATCGCGCCGACGAAGATGTACGAGAACGTTCCGACGCTGTCCCCTGAAGAAGCCGCGGGACTCGTCGTCGAAGCAATTGTCTATCGCCCGGTGCGGATCGCGACGCGACTCGGCATCTTCGGTGCGGTCTGCCACGCGCTCGCACCGAAGGTGACGCAGGTTTTATTGAACACGGCGTTCAACATGTTTCCGGACTCGGCTGCCGCGCAAGGCAAGAAAGACGGGGGCGAAGCGCAGCCGCTCACACCCGAGCAGATGGCCTTTGCGCAACTGACGCAGGGGATCCACTGGTAAGCGCCGGCATGCGCGTCGCAGCTTCTGCCTGCGCCTGTTCCGCGCAAATCAGCGCAACGACACGGCTGAATGCGCCCGGGTCCGCCAATATCGCGTTATGGCCGACGCCGACGAGCGATATGTTCTGCGCGCCCTTCAATTTGCACGAGGTTTGCGGTGCCACCATCGAGTCGTGCCACGACCAGATCGATGACACCGGCGGCATCGGAAAGGATCGCCGGTAAAGTCGGCGCAGCCAGTCGCTGCCGGGGCGCAATTCGGTCATGCACAGTCCGGGAAAGCACAGCGCATGGATGCTGCCGTGATACGGGGTTGCCAGCGAAATCAGCCGTCGAATCTTGCTTGCGCCGTACCTCCGGCAATAGGCAAGCGCTACCAGGCCGCCCATGCTGTGCGCGACGACGACGACGCTCGACGCGCCCGTCGATGACAGGATGCCGTCGATCTTTTGCGCAAGCTGGTCGGCGAACAAATCGATCGACGCAAGCGGCGGCCCGTACGACATCGTATACACCGGCCGCACGCCGCGTACATCGAGCAGACGCGCGAAACTCGACCACACGCCTGCGTTGCATAGCACGCCGTGCAGCAGCAGCACGGGTAAGTGCGCGCGCGCGGGGGGAGGGTCGCGCACCAGCCATTGGTAGAACATGGTGCGCCATGCGGAGCCCAACAAGGCCCAATACTCTTTTCCAACGAGTCGCAAGGTCGCCGCGACGCCCATTTGCGCTTGCGACGGTCGCGGGGCGCGATAGAGCCATGCGGCGGCGAAATAGACCGCCATGATCGCGAAAACGATGACGCAGTAGAGGAGCGGGACGCCCGCAAGCAGCAACGCCAGCGACATGCCTTGCGCCGACATCGTGAGCGCCCATCCGGCGTAGATCGCGACGCCGCCCAGCAGCAGCAGAGAAAGTGAGACGGCGGACCACATGTCGCGATAGTACCGTGGGCTACGCGCTCATTCGGAGGACGTCGAGTGCGCGCGCCAGCTCCGAAGCGCGTTCACCGAAGCGCCGAGATCGGGTATCAGCACCACGCCGGGCAGCGTCTTGCGCACGCGTCGCGTCATTTCGCCGCCCGCCCAGACCTGAATCGCCGCGGGCAATTGCCTGCGTAGCGATGCCAGTCCATCGGTCGCTTGGCGAAGCGGAAACGCAGCGGAGAACGACAAGGCGACGATATGCGCTTTGTGCGCCAGCGCGGCGCGGCGAATGTCGTCCTGCGGTGTTTGCGCGCCGAGCGAAATGCATTGCACGCCCTCGGGCACGAGCAGCGCCTCGACCATCAGCAAGCCGAGACCGTGTTGCTCATTCGGAAACGTCGTCAACAGCACGCGCGGAATAGCGGACTGCCGCGGAAACGCATTGATGGCCGTGCGTAGCGCGGCTTGCAGTTGCTCGGTGTACAGATGCTCTTCGAAGACCTGCAGCTCGCCCCGCATCCACGCGTCGCCGACGGCGCGGTTCAACGGCGTGATCGTGTCGCGGACAAAAGTCTGCAAACCCTGCCGCATCAAAAGCGTGGCAAGAGCATGCTGGAGTCCGGTGACGTCATGGGTCTTGAGGAGCGCGAGCACATCGTTTTCGAGCGCAGGCGTCGCGACGTCGCGCGTGCGTCCGACCCGGGACGCCGCCAACGCGCCGAGCTCATCGCTCGAGAGCGCGATGATCTTGCCGGGACGCATGCCGATGTCCATCAGCCGCTTGATCGCGCGAAGCTTCCCGACTTCGGCGATCGAATATTGACGTTCGCCGTTCTCGTCGCGGGTCGGCTTCGGAAACGCGTAACGCCGTTCCCACATGCGCAGGACGTCCTTCGAAAGTCCCGTCTCGCGCTCGACGGCGCTGATGTTGAGCACCAGGTCGTGCAGTTCGGCAGCTTTGTTCATTGTCTTGGACGAATATTCGCGTCCGAGAACGATTGACGCGAAAGAGGATCGATCATATGCTAAACCAGATTTGTCGTTTTGTCCAGGACAATTCATGAAGATTGTCCGAATCTGGCTTCGACGCCTGACCGGCGTTTTTCGCACGTTCGGAGCTGTGACTTTACCTCCTCGATCGCGATGGTTCGGCTCCGCCGCTGCGACGGCAACGATCGTCGTCGTCCTGGTCGGCGCCGCCGCGACGTGGCGTTTTTCGTCGGACGGATTGATCAATGCCGTCGATTCGCTTTTCGGGGCCTCTGAGTCCACCCAGGACGACGGCGCAGGCGATGCACCGCCTTCCGCCGGCGACGGCGCTCGTTATCTCCCGGTACCCGCGGCGTTGGAGGACGAGCGCGTGCTCGCCGCCGTCGGCCCGATCGCGAATCTCACCTGCAAGAAAGACGATTACGCGAAGGACGCCAAGCCGGCGGTCGCACCGATCGCGTCCGACCTCGGTCCGCCGCTCGAAGACAAGAGCGCAACCGCGTGGATCGACCGGAGCGCGACAAACGCCGCGCTATCGGCAGGCGAGGGTTCGGCCAACGCGTTGTCCGGTCCATTGTCGTCGCCGCAATTCGACGTCGACGACTTGTTGACGCGTAACCTTTTGGCGGCCGGGTTGTCGCCGATCGCCGCGCTTCCCGCACCTGATTCCGAGAGCTGCCCCGCGCTTCTTCACTACACGTTCAACAAGCTGCAGACCGGTCAACCGCAATCGCTGTGTCAGTTCCACGGCAAGGTGCTGCTGATCGTCAACACCGCGAGCTACTGCGCGTATACGCAGCAGTACGAGGGCCTTGAGGCGATGTATCGCAAGTACCGCAATCGCGGCCTCGTCATCATCGGCTTTCCGTCTAATGACTTCGGCAAACAGGAGCCCGGCAACAATCAGCAAATCGCCGAGTTCTGCCGGACGACCTACGGCGTTCAGTTTCCGATGTTCGAGAAATCGTCGGTGGCGAAGCTTGCGGCAAATCCGCTTTATATGGAGCTTGCGGCCAAAACCGGCGCGGCGCCGCAATGGAATTTCCACAAGTACGTGGTCGATCGCAACGGCACGCCGATTGCCAGCTTCGCAAGCGATGTGACGCCCGATTCGCCGCAACTCGTCGAGCTGATCGAGCGGCTCCTTGCCGAAAAATACGCTGCCAAGGGCTGAGCGCTTTCC
>DASXPO010000095.1:0-26481 GCA_036493535.1 Casimicrobiaceae bacterium | reverse complement strand
CTTTCCAATCGCTTCGCACCGGTTTGGCGGCGCAATCTGCTGGTCTGGCGAAAGCTCGCGATTGCGAGCGTGCTCGGCAACATCGCCGATCCGCTGCTCTACATGCTGGCATTGGGCTACGGATTGGGATCGCTGATCGGCGACGTCGGCGGCATGAAGTACATCGCGTTCATCGGGACCGGCATGGTCTGTCAGAGCGCGATGTTCACCGCGAGCTTCGAGGGCATGTATTCGGCGTTCTCGCGCATGCACGTGCAGCGCACGTGGGACGGCATCATCAACGCGCCGATCGCGCTCGACGACGTCGTGCTCGCGGAATGGATCTGGGCCGCTTCCAAATCGGTGCTCTCGACCGTCGCGATCCTCGCGGTCATCATGGCCCTTGGTTACGGCCACACATGGCTCGCGGTATGGATTCTTCCATTGGGCTTTCTGGTGGGACTCGTGTTCGGCGCCTTTGGTCTGTTGATGAATGCGCTCGCGCCCGGCTACGATTTTTTCACCTATTTCTTCACGCTCGTGCTGACGCCGATGCTGCTGTTCTCGGGCGTCTACTTTCCCGTCGATCAGATGCCGCCTGCACTGGCGAGCGTGGCGAATTTCCTGCCGCTCAAGCATGCGATCGATCTCGCGCGGCCGCTGATGACCGGCCGCGTCCCCACCGACATTGCGCTCCACGTCGCCGTCCTCGCGGTCTACGCCGTGATTGCGTATTACGTCGCGCTGGTGCTGACGCGGCAACGCCTGTTGAAGTGATCGGCAGCCATGCTGGTCGTCAAATCTTTGCACATCATCGCCATGGTCACCTGGTTCGCCGGTCTTTTCTATCTGCCGCGTCTGTTCGTTTATCACGCGCTCGCCTCGCCTGACGATCGCATCGGCATCGAGCGCTTCAAGATAATGGAGCGCAAGCTCTATCGCGGCATCATGACGCCGGGCGCGGTGCTGACCGTCGTCTTCGGCTCGTGGCTCTGGCTCGGCTATGGAATCACCGGGGGATGGCTGTACCCGAAACTCGCATTGGTCGCGCTGCTGATCGCGTTTCACGTCTATCTCGGCATTTTGCTGCGCGAATTCGCGCACGACCGCAATCGGCACGGCCATGTGTTCTACCGTTGGCTGAATGAATTTCCCGCGTTGCCAATCCTGATCGCGGTTGTGTTTCTGGTCGTGATGAAGCCCTTCTGACGAGGCGACCGGCTGTCGATGGCCGAGCGTTATTTTGCACCTTGCCCGCGCGGGCTCGAAGCGGCGCTGTCGGACGAGCTCGCGCGCCTCGGCGGCACCGATGTCGTCCCGACCGACGGCGGCGTCGCGTTCGCAGGCGACTTGGCACTCGCGCTCCACGCGAACCTCGAATCGCGGCTTGCGAGTCGTATCCTGTGGCGCGTCGGCGGCGGACCATACCGGAACGAAAAGGATCTTTACGCGCTCGTTCACGCGATCGACTGGCATCGATTGTTCAAACCCGAGCGGACGTTGCGCGTCGACGTCGCCGCGACGCGCTCGCCGCTCGCGAGCCTCGAGTTCGCGACGCTTCGCGCCAAAGATGCGGTGTGCGATCGTTTTCGCGCCGAGCGCGGCGTCCGCCCCTCGATCGACAAGCGAGCGCCGGACGTTCGCGTTTACCTCTACCTCACCGAACACGACGCGCTCGTCTATCTCGATACGTCGGGCGAGCCGCTGTTCAAGCGCGGCTATCGGCGCGAGACCGAGGAAGCGCCGCTGCGCGAAAATCTCGCGGCCGGATTGCTCGCGCTCACACGATGGACGCCGGGCGAGACGCTGCTCGACCCGATGTGCGGCAGCGGGACCATCGTCGTCGAGGCCGCGATGATTGCCGCATCGCGTGCCCCGGGCCTCAAGCGCACATTCGGTTTCCAGAAGCTCGCGTGGTACGACGGACCGAGCTGGCAGCGCTTGCGCCAGAAGGCGCAGGACCGCGTGCGCGAAGCGCCGGACAGCGTGACGATTTTCGCCAGCGATATCGACCCCGCGGCGATCGCCCAAACCCAAGCCCATCTGACCGTTGCACAGGTCAGGAGCTTTGTCGCAGTCGAGAGTGCCGATGTTCTGACGCGGGACGCACCCGCGGCGTCCGGCGTGCTCGTCACCAATCCGCCCTACGGAATCCGTCTATCCGATCAGGAGAAGCTCGCCGAGCTCTATCCCTTGCTGGGCGATGCACTCAAGCGCCGCTTCGCGGGCTGGACCGCGTATTTGTTCTCGGGTGACATGCGGCTCGCGAAGTTGCTTGGCCTCAAGGTCGTCAAACGCACGCCGCTCTACAACGGGGCGCTCGATTGTCGGCTGTTCGAGTTCCCGATACGTGCCGGTTCGATGCGTGACGGCGCGATGCTAAAATCCCGGACGGACTAGAAGACCAAGACGAAAAACGCCATGCCCATGCTGCCCGCCCGGCATTACGAATCGGAGCCGACCCGATTCATTCGCGACTTGATCCGACGTAAGCCTCAGCTCATCGACGAGATGCGCAAGGGGCGCGCGATATTCTGGGACAAGCGACCCGCCGATCTCGCCGAAGAGCGAACGATGGACGAAGGGCAGATTCCGCAAAAGCCGTACGAGTACTACTACCTTTGAGTGATCTCGATCTGCTGATTCGCGGTGGGCTCGTCGTCGACGGTACCGGCGGCGCACCGTTCGAGGCGGATATCGGAATAAAGGGCACGCGCATCGCCGCGATCGGCAAAGGTTTGGCGCGCAAGGCGCACGCCGCGATCGACGCCAAAGACCGCATCGTCACGCCCGGGTTCGTCGACATCCACACGCACTACGATGGTCAGGTGACGTGGGAAAACCGCCTCGTGCCTTCGTCGTCGCATGGGGTGACCACCGTCGTCATGGGCAATTGCGGCGTCGGCTTCGCGCCCTGCCGACAGGACCAGCATGATTTGCTCGTGCGGCTGATGGAAGGCGTCGAGGACATTCCGCATCCCGTGCTCGTCGACGGACTGCCCTGGACGTGGGAAACGTATCCCGAATATCTCGACTTCCTCGCCTCGCGCCAGTACGACATGGACGTCTGCGGCTACGTGCCGCACGCGGCTGTTCGCGTCTACATCATGGGAGCGCGGGGCGCCGACCGCGAAGCCGCTACCGAGGAGGACCTGGAGCAGATGGGCCGTCTCGTTCGCGAAGCGGTCGACGCGGGCGCAATGGGCGTTTCGACGTCGCGGACCTTCTTTCATCGCTCGAGCGACGGCAAATCGACGCCGAGCTTCGAAGCGGCCGAAGCCGAATTGATGGCGCTCGCGCTCGCGATGAAGCAGTCCGGCAAAGGCGCGATGCAGCTGATCGCCGACTTCGATGATCCCGGACAAACGTTCGCGATGCTCCGGCGGCTGGTCAGCGCCTCCGGACGTCCGCTGTCCGTGTCGTTGCTCGAAGGAACGTACGGACCGATGACGCTCGGATGGCGCGACGTGCTCGACTGGGCGGCGGAAGCGAGCGACTCGGGATTGCCGATCAAAGCACAGGTATTGGGACGTGCGATCGGCGTGATGCTCGGGCACGAATTGACGCTGAATCCGTTCTACACGACGCAAACGTATGCAAAGCTCGAACATCTTACCTTCGACGCGAAGATTCGCGAGCTCAGGCGACCGGATATCCGGGCGCGCATTCTCGCCGAAGCGGTGGACCCCGATCCGACGATCGTGCTCGGCCGTCTCGCGCGCGAGTTCGATCACATGTTCATTCTCGGCGATCCGCCCGATTACGAGCAGCCGCTCGATCAAACGATCGAGGCGCGCGCGCGGCGGAAGGGCGTCACCCCGACCGAGCTCGCCTACGACCTTCTGCTCGAAAACGATGGCCACAATGCGCTGTACGTCACGCTGTGCAACTACGAATATGGATCGCTCGACTCCTCGCTCGCGATGATGCGCCATCCGGGCGCCGTGCTAGGCCTGGGCGACGGCGGCGCGCATTGCGGCACGATTTGCGACGGCAGTTATCCGACGTTCATGCTGACGCACTGGGTGCGCGATCGGACGCGCGGCGCGCGGATGTCGTTGCCGTCCGTCGTCAAGGCGCTTTGCCATGACACTGCGCGGACCGTGGGGCTCGACGACCGCGGAACGATCGCCATCGGCGCCAAAGCCGATCTCAACGTGATCGACTTCGATCGCCTGACGCTTCATGCGCCGACCGTCGCGCACGATTTGCCGAGTGGCGGACGCCGCCTGGTTCAACGTGCCGACGGTTACACCGCCATGATCGTGAGCGGCACCCCGGTTTATCGAGACGGCGCTGCCACCGGCGCCTTGTCCGGCCGTCTGGTTCGCGGACCGCAACGCGCGCTTCCGTGAATGAAATACCGCGGCGTTCGCGCGATCGTCGCTTCAAATCCCAGCGCAGCGAGCCGCCGATCGAGCGACGCGGGATCGTGAAACAGTTTGACGATCCGAAACTGCCGTCCGTCGTTCAGCTTGCGCGTCACGATTCCGGCTTCTGCGTCGGGTGTCGCATGGTCGCGCGCGGTGGACGTTGGATCGAGCGCGGAGTCGATGACGTAGGCGTCGCGGCCGGGCTGGAGCGCGTTTCTCACCACCGCCCAAAACGCGTCGAAGCGGGCCAGCGGAACGTGCGAGAGCCAGAAGCTCATGAAAACCAGATCGTAACGATCGTCCGGTTTCCAGTCGAACAGGTCGGCGAGAACATACTCGACGTTGTCGCGATCGACACGGGCGCGGTTGCAGGCAATGACCTCGGGCGAGGCATCGACCGCCGTCACTTGCGCGACACGCGGCGCGAGGTGGCGCGTGAACAATCCCGTCCCGCATGCGAGCTCGAGAACATGCCGCGGCCGCGCAACGCCGAGAAACGCGAACAGCGCCTGCTCGACGATTGCGACGTCGTCGAACCACGCCGCGTTCAAATCGGGGCCTCGGTCGAAGCGCCCTTCGCGAAACCACCACTGGTCGTATTCGCCGGCGCGCGCACGGTAATACGCGATTTGATCGGCAAGGAGCGAGCCGTCGCTCGATGGCTCTTCGTTCGGCCTGTGCTCGGGCATGCAGCGATGATAGCGCCCCGCACACGAATGACGCCGCGATGAACGCGGATCGGACGCGCAGAGGCGAACGCTTCGGCACCCTCGCCGCCTTTGGGACCGTTCTCGGAATCGCGGCGGCGATCGCGAGCCTCGAGTTCTACGCGCTCTCGCAATCGCGGCACGTCGACACCCGACCGCCGCCGGCGCAGGCGGCACAGAAAGCGCCCGCCGAAGGGCCGATCGGCGCGGTGGATACGCCCGTCGATGAAGCGGTGATCGGACCGCATGTCCACGTCTCCGGATGGGCGCTCGACCCGGCGGGGATCACGCGCGTGGAAATCCGCCTCGACGCGCTCCGCTTCAATGCGAACGTCGGCCTGGCGCGTCCCGATGTTGCCGAAGTCAAAGCGGCCTTCCCGCAGAGCGCTCATTCGGGATTCGATTTCGTCGGCAATTTCACGCCCTATCCGGCAGCGCCCGGCGTCGACCGGCGCATCCTTTCGGTCGTCGCGGTCGCGCAAGACGGCCGCGAAAGCGTGCTCGCGCGGAAGAGCGTCATCGAGCCCGCGGCGCTCGCGCGGTGGCGCGATGTGCCGCAAGGCGCCGCGCCGCCCTTCTACTTCCTGCCGGCCCTGTCGGGCATCAAGCTCGGCGGTGCACGGGAGCTGGATACTCAATACGCGCATTACCTGTCGCGCACGACACGGGTCGGCATGCGCGTGCCGATTCTCTATTTGCGTACAACCAAGGGACCCGCCGGTGATTACGCGTTCGATGCCGACTGGGATATCGAGCGGCGGTGCGGCGAGCGGCGAATCGCCGAAGATTCGCTCGCGGCGACGCTTGATTACGCTACGAAAAACCGTCTGCCGGTGCTGCTGACGTTGAACGGCGGCATCTGGGCCGACGCCTCCTGCGACGTTCCGGCGTGGGATATCAACGACAAGCTCGAGCAGGACGTGGCGAATTGCCAGTGGAACGAAAAAAACCAGGTCATGCCCGACGACGCACGCAAGGATCTGCCGGGATCGCAGCATGCGCCCGAGCTCGGCCGGTCGCTGACCTTCAACGTCTACGCGCGCGAAGTGCGCCATTACAAGAAGCGCAATCTGCAGGAAGCCGCACGCAGGGTCGTCGCGTTCATGCGGCAGCATCCGGATCTCTTCGTCGGCGTCACGCTCGAGCCCGATCTGTACTTGAATCCGTTTTTCGGCGAGACGCAGTGGTACGACTACAACCCCGGCACGCTCGAGCAATTTCGCCATTGGCTCGCGGGCAGCGGGCCCTATGCGGGCGTCACCGAGCCGGACGTGCCCGACCTTTCGTCCTATCGGCGCAGGAAACCGATCACGCTGCCCGAAGCGAGCAAGCTCGCGAAGCGTGAATTCCGCACGTGGAACGACGTCGATCCGCCGCGCGCCTTTCCGCGCGACGCCGCGCATCCGTTCTGGCTCGATCCCTGGGTGCGCGAATGGGAAATGTTCCGCCGCCACCTCGTCAATCTCCATTACGACGAGCTCTCGCAATGGCTGACCGAGGTCGGCGTCCCCCGCGATCGCATCTGGTCGGCGCAGGGCTTCATGGCGCCTGCCGGTAACGCGATGCCGTTTGCGCTGGCGATCGACAGTCCGGTGAAAAACTACGACTCCGGCGGAATGTCCGTCGCGGGCGCAAAACCGAAATACGGTCACCTGGGCGCGATCATCTACGGCGCCGCGGCGGTCAACGACGTTCCCATGGAAAACAACCGGAGTCTCTTTGCGACGCTGTCGGCGGTCGATCCGGGCTTCGCGATCGTCGAATACAACACCGCCGATCTGCGCGCGCCCGAGGTTCCCCCGACGTACGCTGCCGCCTATCGATCGTTGCGCGATCTGTGGAACGCCGGCGCGCGGTTCATTTCACCGATGGCCTGGAATGGCAGCAACGGCGCGTTCGTCGGCAAACCCGGATATGTGACCTTCACGGCATGGCGCAACACGCCGCTCGAGGACGCGACCTACGATTTCCTGCTCGCGCGCGCCGACCTGCCGTTGGGCTCGAAGCTCTGGACGTTCGGCACGACCCGGCACGCCGACGGCGACGGGTGGACCGCGGAGGCCGGATCGATCGCAATCGCACCGGGGACGCTGCGCTTGAGCACCGACCCCATGGGTCGCGTTGCGATCGTGTCGCCGCATGGGCTTTCGCTCACACCCGAACGCATCGGCCAAATCGTCGTCGGCTTGCCGCACGACATAGTCATACGCAGCGTCCGTGCCTACGCGCGGGGTTCATCGAACTCGAACTGGCAACTGCTGACGGCGGAACGCGGGCAGACCTTCGCCAACACCGCTGCGGGACGGCGTGTCGCGACTCAGTCAAGACCGACCGTGCCAGCCGACCAACTGAAAATCGAAATCGTCTTCGACCGGCCGACGCGCGACGTTGCGCTGACGCGGGTCGCCGTTCTTGCCGATCGCTGAAACGGCGTCCGCGACCGCGAAGTTGCCGTTTATCGGCTCGTCGGCTGACTCTGAGCCAGCCACCCGGTTTTGCGACTTTTCGCGTGGATTTCCGGGGCGCGTTGGGCTAATCTTGCAAGTCGTCGCTTTTCCTTGGACCCGTCGCCAAGCAAGCCGCCATGCGTGTGATACGCATCCTCGCGATGCTCGTTTTTCTTGCGTCATTTTCGGGCCAACCGACATGGGCGGCGAACGACTTCAAGTTCTCGAATCCCGATCCGGTCGACGAAGCGGAGAAGGCCGAGAAAGAAGCGCGCGACGCGCGCGTCTACGAGCAATTGTCGACGCCGTGCCGGGCGAAGCTCAAAGACAAAAAGATCATGGTCGTCATCGGCGAGCGACAATCGAACGGCTACATCTACGCACAGCAGCAGAACTACGGCCCGCATTTCGATGCCATCAATCGCCGGCTGCGCTATATCGGCCTGCGCACGTTCACACCCGAGGAAATCCGCCGCCAGATCGCGCAAGCGGAGATCGACGCCTATTTTCGCAACGATCCCGATGCCGCGATCAACGCCTCGAAACGCCTCGGCGCGAGCTTCATTCTGCGCGGGCTGATCTCTTCGCAGGCGAGCGAGAATCGGATGATTCCGGTGAATCAGGTCTTCGTCGACATGGATTTCACGCTGGCCGGCGCCGACGGCCGCGTCATCTCGGATGCGCAAGCGAACACCGGTTCGTACGCCGGCGCGAACGTCTCGAAAATGGCGCTCACTCTCGTCAACGAAAAAGCCGACGAAGTCGTCGCCAAGTTGTACTCCGACTATTGCCGTAACGCGCGTTAAGAAATTGCGCGCGCCTCCATTGATCTCGTTTGGGCATTTCGACTTGAAGGACACGCACATGAGCACATTCGCAGGGAGCACCCGTCTCGCGTTCGCGGCGGGGCTCGCGATGTTTGCATCGGTTGCCGTCGCGCAACCGCAGTTCGGCAATCCGTCGCCCACTGCCGGTAAAGAGACGTCGCAAAAAGCCAACGCGGCAGCGGACCAGGCGGCCTATCGTCCGGTTGAATACACGAACGCCAGCAAGAAGGGGCCTGCGCTCGTCGTGCTGCCTGGCGATATCAAGAGCAACAACGCGACGTTCATGCAGAAATTCACGCCGAACAACATCGCCGACTTCGGTGAGGTCGAGCTGTCGTCGGCGAATTTCCAGGTGCTCGAACGCTCGAATCTCGGCGGCACGCTCAATGAATTCGCGCTCGCCTACAACCTGGGCGATCCGGATGCCGCGCGGAAGTTCCTGCGGATGGGGAAGCTGAAGGCGACCAAATACGTCGTCAAGTTCGACATCCTGAAGGCCGAGCAAATCGCTTCCGCGCAGCAAGGTTTCGACGGCGCCACGCTCGGACAAATGGCCGGGCTGCTCGGCGCCTTCAGCCATTCGGTCGGCGGGGCGCGGGCCGGCGCGGTGGGCGGAACAGCGGTGGGCTCGGTGCACTCGAATGAAACGACCGGCGTGTGGCTGATCGGCATGCGCTACAAGATCATCAACGCCGAAACGACGGAGCAGGTCGCGACAGGCTACACCGAGGAAAAGATGGAAGTCGGCGCGACGTCGCAATCGGTGTTGGGCATTTCCCAATCGCAGCAGGGCGGCGTCGGACTCGACACGATGGTGCAGCGGCTCGTGCAGAAGGCCGTGTGGGAAATCGACGCCAAGTACAAGTAGTGACGCGAGCAGCCGGCGAGGCGCCCCGCAGAGCGGGGATCGACGGCAATTGCGAGTCGGCACGCGAGGCCGATTCGCGCTGCCACAATCCGCGCTAAAGGGACAAGGAGGCCGAGGATGCTCGACAAGCTCGGCAAATATGAGATTCGCCGCGAGCTGGGCCGCGGCGCGATGGGCGTCGTCTACGAAGGCTACGATCCGCTGATCAAGCGAAGCGTCGCGCTCAAGACCATTCGCGCCGATCAGCTCGCCGGCGAAAACGCCGAGACGGTCATCGCGCGCTTTCGCCGCGAGGCGCAGGCCGCCGGCCGTCTCTCGCATCCGAATATCGTTTCGATCTACGACTTCGGCGAGGAAGACGGCGTCTGGTACATCGCGATGGAGTTCGTCAAGGGTCGCGAGCTCAAGGATTATTTTCAGGCGAACGAGCGCTTCACGACCGCCGACATCGTCCGGATCATGACCAAGCTTCTCGATGCGCTCGACTATTCGCATCGACAAGGCGTCATCCACCGCGACATCAAGCCGGCCAACATCATTCTGTTGCCGGATGGCGCGGTGAAGGTTGCCGACTTCGGCATCGCCCACATCGAGACGTCGAACATGACGCAAGTCGGCACGACGCTCGGTACGCCCGCGTACATGTCGCCCGAGCAGATCATGGGCTTGCCGGTCGATGGCCGCTCCGACCTCTTTTCAGCCGGCGTGATTCTCTATCAATTTCTCACCGGCGAGCGTCCGTTCAGCGGCACGTCGACGACGACGATGCGCAAGGTGCTCGAAGAGAATCCGCTGCCGCCCTCGCGCTTCAACGTCCAGGCGCCGCCGGCGATGGATGCCGTCGTGCGCAGGGCGCTCGCGAAGCGGCCCGAGGATCGCTTTCAAAGCGCCGGCGAATTTGCCGCGGCTCTCGCTGCAGCGGCGCAGGGGGAAGGGACGAGCGCGGCGGATCCGACCGTAATGGCGGCGGCCGCGATGCCGGCATCGAGTGCGGCGACGATCATTGCCCCGTCGAGTGCCGCGCAGCCCGTGCCGCCGGCTACGCCTTCGGCGCAGTCGGCACCCAAATCACAGACGGCGGCGATTGCGATCGTCTCGGGGCTGGCCGTCGTCGGCGTCGCGGCCGGCGCGTGGTTCGTGATGCAACGCAGCTCGACGGGCACACCCACGCCCGGCGCGGCGGTTGCGACGGTCGCGACAACGCCTGCGTCGGCGTTACCTCCGCCGAAGGCCCCCGTGGCAGCGGCGGTCGCCGAGACGCCGAAGGCGGACCCCGCCGCACTGTCGATTTCCGCGGTGGGCCTGATCGATCCGAGCGATCCACGCTATCAAACCGACAAGGCGCTCGCGCAAAGCGACCTTCGCGCCGATTCGAAGAGCCAGTTGGTCGAGAAAGCGCTGACGCTCCTGCTCGATCGCAATTCGCTATCGAAGAATTACGACGTGCTGAAGGCGAAGGTCTTGTCGAACAGCGGCAATTACATCACCGCCGTCGTTCAGGAGAGCGCGCCGCAAGTCGGCAAGGACGGCTTGATGTCGATGACGACACAGGCGATCGTCAACGTGAAAGCCGTGCAGAAGTCGCTCAATCAAATGTCGCGCGACGAGCGAATCGATTTCATTCGCGCGAACGGCGACCCGAAGATCGCCGTGCGGATTCTCGCCCGCGATGCCGAAGCGCCCGATGCGCCGCCTCTGCCTTCGCCGGTCGCCGAAAATCTGTTGAAAGAGCGAATCAAGTCGTTCGGTTTTCGCACGTGGGCCGAGGACGGCGCGCGGCCGACCGCCGATGCGAACGGCGCCGACTTCGTCGCGATGGGCGAGGTTGCGATCAAGAAGCTATCGATGCGTCTTCAGGCGTCCGGCCTCATCGTGAGCAAATATGCGCTCGCGTCGTATACGGTGAAGGTCATCGATCGCGCGACAGGCGAAGAGATCTACCACAACACGGCGCTCCCGACCGGACTCGGAAGCTGGGCCAGCGAAGGTGAGGCATTTGCCGCGATCGGCACGAAAATCGCCGATGAAATGTCGCGCGACCTCTTCCTTCAGCACATCAACGTCACCGGACAGAGCGTCACCGTCAGCATCGACGGCGTGCCCAACAGCGTGACCGACGAGCTCTTGCGCCGCGAACTGGTGGGGTTGCCTGCGGTCATTTCCGCATTGCCGTCGTCGGGCAACGCTCGCGCCTACGATCTTCAACTCGCCGGTGCCGGCGCGAGCGGCGACTTGGTTGCCGCCGGCGTGCTGGGACCGCTCAACGCCAAGCTCGGGCAACAGTGCTTCAACCTTGGCGCGGTGACGGGCGATCGAGTGTCGATTACATTCGACCCGAGCTGCGCCGATCCATCGATCCTTGGGCGGCTCGAAACGAACCCGCCGGCCGGTCTCTACGGCGCCCCGCTGTCGCGCCAAAAGACCGTGATCAAAAATCCGGAAATGCTGAGGAAGCTGACGGTCTAGGGCGGCGAAGCCGCGAGCGTGGGGGCCCTTTCGCGCCGAAGGGCCGCCCCTAGGCGCGAATTACGCCCCCTCTGGGGGCAGCGAGCCTGCATTTCTGCGAGCGTGGGGGTCCTTTCGCGCCGAAGGGCCGCCACGAGGCGCGAATTACGCCCCCTCTGGGGGCAGCGAGCCAGCATTTCTGCGAGCGTGGGGGTCCATTCTCTAGCGTTCGTCGATCTTGTATTCGACGTACGCGCGATCGCGCGTTTGCCGCACGAACTCCTGAAACTGCTCCTCGCTCTTCCGTTGCCGCAGCGCTTGACGTGCCTGCTCGCGATGGCGCTCCTGCGTGATGTCCTGCTTGCGGCGCCCGAGGACCTCGATCAGGTGCCAGCCGAAGGGCGTGCGCACCGGCGCCGAAACCTCGTTTAGCGCAAGCTTGTCCATCGCGCGCTCGAAATCGGGAACGGTGTCCCCGGGTGAAATCCAGCCGAGATCGCCGCCTTTCGCGCTCGTCGCATCCTCGGAATTGACGCGGGCCAAATCCTCGAACTTGGCGCCGCCGACGATTCGCTCGCGTAGACGCTCGATCTTGACCTTCCCTTCCGCCTCCGAGGTCGCCTCGTTCACTTTGATCAGGATGTGCAGCGCGTGCGATTGATCGACAACGGTTGCCTGGTCGCGATTGCGTATCTCGACGATTTTGAACACGTGGAACCCCGCGGGCGAACGCAGAACGGCAGACACGTCGCCCGCTTTCATTTTGAGCGCGGGATCCGCAAAGATCGACGGCAATCGCGCCGGCGTGCGCCACCCGAGACTACCGCCCGATGTTGCGTCCGGTGCGTCCGAATAGCTGGCGGCGACTTGAGCGAATTCCTTTCCACTCTTGATTTCGCCGAGCGCTTCCTCCGCGCGACGGCGGCGCGTCTCGATCAGTTCGGCAGACGCCTGCTCGGGAACGGACACGTAAATATGCGACAGCGAATATTCGCGCTCGCCGCCCGCTTGCGAGGTGACCGTGGCGAGATAGTTGTCGACTTCGGCATCCGTCACCAGGATCTTGCTGTCGACTTCGCGATCGCGCAATCGCTGCATCACCACCTGACGGCGAATGTCCTCGCGGTAGTTCGCGTACGGAATGTTTTCCTTTTCCAGCACTTTGCGAAAGTCGTCGGGCGACAGCTTGTTCTCTTCGGCGATCCGCAAAATGGTGCGCTCGACGGTCGTGTCGTCGACGCGGATGCCGGTCTCCTTCGCGAATTGCGTCAGCGCGCGTTCGGTGATCAGACGCTCGAGCACTTGCTTGTCGAGAACATCACTCGACGGCGCCGGGACATTGGATGCCTTGAGCTGATCCAGGACGATTCGGCGTTGCTCGCGCAAGTCCCACTGGGTCAGCGCTTCGTCGTTGACAACCGCGATCACGCGGTCGAGCGGAACGGTCGTGGTGCGCGGCGCGGCCGCAGGCGCCGCTGCCGGCGTCATTGGCTGCGTTGGCGGCTGGGTTTGCGCCGACGCGACGGCAGCGTAGGCGAGAACGGCGACGCCCGTGATGCGAGCGATGGCAAAAGCGGTCATACCAAAGACTCCGAATCAATAACCCGGGACCGGGTCGAGACTGCGGTCACGCATGCGCAGCGTCGGATCGTTGGTGGGCACGTAACCGGGAACGCTCCGCCGCAGCAACTCGAGCGGACTCGTTCCGACCCGGGCGAGCCCGTTTAGTTCGAGCTGGAGAAAAATTCCGGTCGACGTCTGCTGCGTCGTTGTGGTGAGTCGCTGCCCGACGAGCCGCAGCACCCAGCAATCCCCATTGTACTCGATGCCAGCCTCGGCCTCCAACGTCTTCCTGTCCGTGAACGAGTAGTTCCAGCGTCCGAGCAGCGTCAAATGCTCCGAGACCGGCCACTCGCTCGAAAGGTCGATCTGCTTGATCTGTTCGAGGCCGCCGACGGGGTCGACGAGCTCGCGCGTATAACGCCACACGAGGTTCACCACGCGTCCCGGCGATGGCGTATAGCGAGCGCCGAAGTTGAAGCGCTCGAACCGCGAAGCATCGAAGTTGTATTGCAAGAGGTTCGACAGCGTCCACACGTCATTCAGGCGACCGTCGACGCCCAGGAGAAAATCGGACTTGCCTGCACTGCGCGGCGGCTCGTTCAACGTCACTTGCTGATCGGAGAAATAAAAACGCTCGCCGATCGCAACGCGCAAGCGCTCCGCGCCGGTGCCCGGATCCAAAAAGCGCGACGTCAGCGCGAGCGTGAGTTGATTGGCATCGCCGATCCGATCGTTGCCGAGGTAGCGATTCTCCGAGAAGAGCTGCGCGAAATTGAAGTCGTCGATTGCCGAATCGAATATCGGCGTCTGATCCTGCTTGCGAAATGGAATGTAGACGTAAAACGCGCGCGGCTCGAGCGTCTGAATGACGTCGGTGTCGAAAATGCGGGTCTCGCGCTCGAACACGAGACCGCTGTCGAGACTTGCGATCGGCACCGTCACGTCGGGATGGCGTTCGGGCAACGTCGGCGTCGTCGCGTTCAGGCTGTATTGGCGGTAGTTCACGCTTCCGCGCGCCGTGAAGAACCATGCCGCGCCGCGTTGATTCCACGCGACTTGTGGATAGGCGACGAAGCGGCTGCCCGTGGGTGTCAACGCGCCTTGCGCGAAATCGGCGTATTCGGTCATGCCGCTCCACGTGAGCCCTTGCCAATCGGTTTCGCGCAGCGTGCCGAGAATTTGCGGCAGTCGGTTGTAGGGCGGCGTGACGGGCTGGTTAGGATCCTGCAGTGTTTGAAAACTTTGCGCACGCGCAAGCAGCGACCAGGGACCGGAGGACATCACGATGCCTGCATCGCGCGGCAGCGTCTTCTGCGACGTGATCGCAATCCGATCGGATAGATCCGCGAAATACGTGTCGTCGGAAACCTTGTTCAGATTCAGAAAGCCTGCGAGCCACGGCGTAAATTGCTCGGTGTGCTGCCAACCCAGCAGATAGCGCGTTTCACGGGTCACGCGATCGTTCGGCAGCACCTCGGCGTTCATTTCGCCGGTGGCCTGTCCGAGCGGCGCGGTCGCGTCGCCCAGCAGGTAGCGGAGCTGCCCACCGACCTGCACACCTCGCTTGGTCATGAGGCGGGGTGTAATCGTCGCGTCGTAATTCGGCGCAAGGTTCAAATAATACGGCGCCGACATTTCGAAGCCGCGCACGCCGGACGAGCCGAACGTCGGCGTCAAGAAACCGGATTTGCGCTCGTTCGACAGCGGGAACTCGAGCCACGGCGAATACATGACCGGCACGTCCATGAAATAAACCGATGCGCGGCGCGCCGTCGCGACTTTGCGCAGGTTGTCGATCTCGAGCTCGTCGCTTTTCAAATACCAATCTCGGTTGGGCGCGACGCATGTCGTGTAACGCGCGTCGGTGACGTCGTAACGATCCGGTCCGACGAATTTGATTTCGCCGGCGGAGCCGGTTCCGCTCACGTCGGCGACAAAAAAGCGCGGCGAAGTGAAAAAACCAACTTCGGTATCGCGCGTGAAGCGGACCTCCGGCCCCGTGATCCAGTCGAAGCCGCGGCGAATGACGACATTGCCCTTCGCCCAGATTTCGTCATTGATGATGTCGTAGTTGAGCCAATCGGACAGCACCGTTTCGTAACGCGAACGGAGCTCGACGCTGCCCTCCGCAGTGATCCGATCCTCGTCGCCGTCGATGCGATCGGCCCGCAGAAACAGCACGCCGCGGGGTGGCTCTACCGGCGCGGGGGCGGCGGGCGGTCGCGGCTGGCCCGGTTGTCTCGGCGGGGCGGGCGTTGTCTGGCTTTTCGGGGCCGGTGGCGCCAATTCCCGCGACGGCTTGAGCATGAGCTCGTCCGCATGCGCAAGCGACGTTGCAGTCCCGGCGCCGAGCGCGGCGACGACGCCGACGATCGGTCCCGCGAACCACTTCATCGGGGGAAGGAAACGCAAAGCGAATCTGCCAGCCTGCTAAAATGCTCGCATTCTATATAAAAAACACGAGCAAAAGCCGGCAGAGACCAGGAGAGGCGATCTCAACGACACTGCTTCGCCAATTAGTGAAGAGCCGGCAAGATCACGAGAGGCGATCTCAACGACACCGTCTTGCCAGTGTCGAACGAAAGTAATGTAAAACTGGTTAACGACACGCAATCCGATGATGCGCGCCTCGCCGAGCTTTCCGATTGGCTCGCTGCCGCGCTCGGCACGCGCGAGTATGCAATCGCGCCGGCCTCCGAGGACGCGAGCTTTCGCCGCTACTTTCGGGTGACGCTTCCCAGCCCGCAGCGCGCGTTGAGCGACGCGCATACGTTGATCGTCATGGATGCGCCGCCCCCACGGGAAAATTGCGCGCCGTTCGTTCGCATTGCAACGCTGCTGGCCGACGCCGGCGTTCACGCGCCGAAAGTTCTCGCCCAGGATCTCGAACGTGGCTTCCTCTTGTTGACCGACCTCGGGACGGCGACCTATCTTCATGCCCTCGACAACGCCAACGCGAATGCACTCTTCGGCGACGCACTGGATACGCTGGTTCGCTGGCAGCTCGCGACCCGGGAAGGCGTGTTGCCGCCCTACAACGACGCGTTGCTCCGCCGCGAGCTGGAGCTATTTCCGGAGTGGTACATCGGACGGCACCTCGAGCAAACGTTGACCGATGCCGAGCGGCAAGCATTGTCGGCGGTGTTCGAGCGCATCATCGCGGCGAATCTCGCGCAGTCGACGGTCTTCGTTCATCGCGATTTCATGCCGCGCAACTTGATGCATACCACGCCCAATCCGGGCGTGCTGGATTTCCAGGATGCCGTGATCGGCCCGATCAGCTACGACGTCGCGTGCCTCTTCAAAGATGCGTTCATCAGCTGGTCCGAAGAGCGTGTATTGGATTGGACGATTCGTTACTGGGAACGTGCGCGCCGTGCGCGGCTTCCCGTCCCAGCCGATTTCGCCGATTTTTTTCGCGACGTCGAATGGATGGGATTGCAACGTCACCTCAAAGTGCTCGGCATCTTCGCGCGGATTCGGCATCGCGACGGCAAGTCCGGCTACGTCGAAGATACGCCGCGCTTCATCGCGTACGCGCGACCGGTCGTCCAACGTTACCGCGAGCTCGCGCCGCTCGCGCAGCTCATCGATCGGCTCGAGCAACGCGCGCCGACCGTCGGCTACACGTTCTAGATCGCCTTCGATCATGTTCAGCGCGATGATTCTCGCAGCGGGACGCGGCGAACGCATGCGTCCGCTCTCCGATCGAACACCGAAGCCTTTGCTGTGCGTCGGCGGAAAGCCGCTCATCGTTTGGCAGATCGAGGCGCTCGAACGCGCGGGGTTTCGCGAACTCGTCATCAACGCGTCGCATCAAGCGGCACAATTGACCGATTTTCTGGCCGATGGCAAGCGCTGGGGTGTGCGAATCCAATGGTCGATTGAAGCGTCGCCGTTGGAAACCGCGGGGGGGATCGCGACAGCTTCGCCGCTATTGCCCGAGGGTCCCGCGTTGATCGTGTCGGGCGATATCTGGACGACGTTCGATTATTCGACGCTCGCCGCGCGTGCCGACGCGATGTCGCGCGATCCGAGCGCACCGCGCGTCCATCTTGTCATGGTGCCCAATCCGCCGTATCACCCCGACGGTGACTTTGTGCTGCGCGAAGGCATGCTTCACACCGAAGGCGGTATGAAGCTCGTCTACGGCAACATCGGTCTGCACGATACGGCGCTCTTTCGCGATCTCCCACGCGACGTTCCGATCCGCCTGTTACCGTTGTGGCGCGACTGGATGGCGCGCGGTCTCGTTTCGGGTGAGCGCTTCGGCGGCGCATGGGCGAACGTTGGCACGCCCTCCGATCTCGCGGCGCTCGATGCGCAGGTATCTGAATCCATGCCGGCGCGCCAATGAGCGACCGCTCCTGAGCAACCCAAGGTAATGACCGCCTCGAATCCTCTCCTCGAGTTTCCCGGCTTGCCGCGGTTCGACGCGGTCGAGCCGGTGCATGTCACGCCCGCGATCGACGAATTGTTGAAAAACGCGCGCGCGACGATCGAAGCCGTTGCCACCGATCCGGACCCGCCGACTTGGGAAAGCGTGGTCACGCCGCTCGCCGAGAGTCTGGATCGCCTCGACCGTGCGTGGAGCGCCGTACGGCACCTGAACGCGGTGGTCAACACGGCCGCGTTGCGCGACGCATTTCACGACAATCTGCCGAAGATCTCGACGTTTTACGCGGAGCTTGGACAGGACGTCCGCTTGTTCGGCAAGTATCGCGCGTTGAAAAGCGCTTCCGCGTTCGCTTCGCTCGACCCCGCACAACGTCGCACGATCGACAACGAGCTTCGCGATTTTCGTTTGGGCGGTGCGGAGCTCGCCGACGACGAAAAGGCGCGTTTCAAGGCGATCCAGGAAGAGCTTGCGCAACTCGGTGCGCAATTCGATGAGCATCTGCTCGACACGACGAACGCATGGTCGCTGCTGATTCAAAGCGAGTCGGAGCTCGCGGGCGTTCCCGATGACGTGAAGGCCGAAGCGCGCGCCGACGCCGAACGGGATGGTCAGTCCGGCTGGAAGTTGTCGCTGCGAATGCCCTGTTTTCTGCCGGTCATGCAGTACGCCGACAATCGCGAGTTGCGACGCGCGTTGCACCGCGCGTTCGCGACGCGCGCATCGGCACTCGGGGTCAAGCCCGAATGGGACAACGCCCCGCTCGTCGATCGCATTCTTCGATTGCGTCAGGAAGGCGCCCGCCTTCTCGGTTATTGCAACTTCGCCGAGGTGTCGCTCGTGCCGAAGATGGCGCAGTCGCCCGACGAAGTGCTTGCGTTCTTACGCGACCTCGGCCGCCGTTCGAAGCCTTACGCCGTGCGCGACTACGCGGAGTTGACGGCCTACGCGCGCGAAGCGCTCGGTCTCGACGAGGTCGCACCCTGGGATCTTGCATATGCCGCCGAGAAGCTCAAGGCGTCGCGTTATGCATTCTCCGAGCAGGAAGTGCGCGCGTACTTTCCCGAAGATCAGGTGTTGAAGGGGCTGTTTCGCGTCGTCGAAACGATCTATGCAGTGACGATTCGCGCTGCGAGCGCGCCGCTGTGGCATCCGAGCGTTCGATTTTTCGAAATGCGCGACCGGGACGGCGGCCTCATCGGCCAATTCTACTTCGATCTCTATGCGCGACCCGGCAAGCAGGGCGGCGCATGGATGGATGATGCGATCAATCGGAGGCGTCTCGACGGCGGTATCCAGCATCCCGTCGCGTACATGACGTGCAATCTGTCGCCGCCGACCCCGGGGAAGCCGGCGACGTTCACGCACCCGGAAGTGATCACGCTGTTCCACGAATTCGGACACGGCCTGCATCAGTTGCTGACTCGCGTCGACGTGCCCGGTGTTTCGGGAATTCAGGGCGTCGAGTGGGATGCCGTCGAGCTCCCGTCGCAATTCATGGAGAACTTCTGTTGGGAATGGGCGGTGCTCGAATCGATGACCGCCCGCGTCGACACCGGCGCCGCGCTTCCGCGCGCCGTATACGACCGCATGCTCGCAGCGAAGAACTTCCAAAGCGGCATGGCGACGGTCCGCCAGCTCGAGATGGCGCTGTTCGACATGCTGCTGCACGCGCAATACGATCCCGTAGCGCATACACCGTGGCCGAGTCCCGATGCGCTGTTGGCGCAGGCACGGCGCGAGGTCGCCGTCGTGCCGCGCCCCGACTACGATCGCTTCATCGAAGGGTTTTCGCACATCTTCGACGGCGGTTACGCAGCGGGCTACTACAGCTACAAGTGGGCTGAAGTGCTCTCGGCGGACGCTTACAGCGTATTCGAAGAGCAGGGCGTCCTGTCGGCTGCGATTGGGGGCCGATTCCGCGACGAAGTGCTTGCGCGGGGCGGCAGCCGGCCCGCGCTCGACTCGTTTGTCGCTTTCAGGGGACGTCCGCCGCAAATCGATGCGCTTCTGCGGCACAATGGCATGACGATGGCATTGTAATTGTGGTATTTCTGCGGTGTTGACAGGGGAAACATCATGAATCGATCATCCGTTGCGTTTGCCGCGGTGGGCGGTTTGCTCGCGTTCGGGCTTGCCGCGGGTGTCGGTGCGCAAGGCGACAAGCAGCTCTACCGCTACATCGATGCGGACGGACATGTGGTCTACACCGATAAGCCGCCGCCGCCCAACGCGAAAAACATTCAACCGAAAAAGATGACCGCCAACGTCATCGAGACCAACGAACTGCCGCTCGCCGCGCAGCTTGCGTCGGAAAAATATCCGGTCACGCTCTACACCTACGACTGCGGCGAAATTTGCCGCAACGCCGAGGCATTGCTAAACCGGCGCGGCGTTCCCTTCACGACAATCAACGTCGCCGAACCGGATGGCGCAGCCAAGTTGAAAACGTTGACCGGCGCGAATTCGGTTCCGGTGCTCCAGGTTGGCGAGAAGCTGGTGGCGAAGGGTTTGCTTGAAGCGCGCTGGCAGGCGATGCTCGACGAGGCCGGCTATCCGAAGACGCCGGCACCGCGACGTACGCCGGCCGGCGGTCAGTCGGCTGCCTCAAAAACCGATACGGGCGGCGCGAAAGAGGCGACGACTGCATCGACCGAAACGCCGCCCGCCACCCCGGCGCCACCAGCGGCCGACGGCGCGTATCCGAAATAGCCGCGCGGTCAGGCGCGTTCCGCGATCGCCGTAAAGAATTGCGCGTCGGCGATTTCGTTCGTCGACGTATAGTTCCACCATAACTCGCGCGTGCGCATACCGCATTTGTGCAGTAGCGCGGTCAACTCGTCCGGCGCATAGACGCGAATGTCCTCGCACGTATCGATGCCTTCCTCGATCGTGCCGTCCGCAGCCACGACTTCGTAGCGACGCTCGATGCGGTTGACGCGCGCCGTCAGCGCCGTGATGCGCTTCGAGCGGATAAGCGAACCTTTTCCATAAGGACGCACGTAATCCCGCGTGAACTCGCGGCTCGTCCCAACCGGACGGCGAATGAATGCGTCGACGACGGCGACGCCGCCTGGGGCAAGCACGCGATTGACCTCGTCCAGCATTTGCACCGCATCGCGCTCATCGATCATGTAGGTCACGAGCGAGTACGGGCATAGCACGACATCGAAGCGCACGCCGAATCCGAGGCGACGCAAGTCCATCGCACACGTGCGCACATCCAACGCGCGCGACGCGGCCTTGCGGAGAAGCTCCGTCAGCATCCTCTGCGACCGATCGACGCCGACGACGTTGATACCTCGCGCCGCGAGCTCGAGCAGAACACGGCCGTTGCCGCAGCCCAATTCCAGCACGCGTTCGCATTTCGACGCACTGAGGCGCGCATAAAAGTCGACGTCGGGGAAACGCATGTTCTGCGCCATGTCGACGTCGTACAGATGCGCGATCCGATCGTATGCGGGACCGGCGTGAAGTTCGGCGCTCATCAAGTGCGCGCGAGCAGAGAATCGTAGAGGGCGCGTTGCAATTGTGCGCTATGCGCCCACTGGTAACGCGCCAGACGCGATGCATCGGGCGCTTCGGTTCGATGGCGCAACGCCGGGTCACGGAGGAGCGCGATGGTCGGGTCGACCATCGACGCAATGTCGTCCGCGAGCACGAGCCCCGCCAATTTCGCGTCGCGAAATCCGCGCGCGCCATCGACAGTGCTGACGCACACGCGGCCAGCGGTCAACGATTCGATCACTTTGATCGACGAGCCGCGAATGTCCGTCTGCGGATTGATCGTCAGCGCGCTCGCATCGAGAAACCCCGCAACATCGTCGCGGTGATCAAAAACCTCGACACCGGATTGCGTGAACGCCGGATCGTTGCGAACGCGCGCCTGCGCGCCATCGCCGCCGAGCACGGCCATCCGTGCATCGGGAATCGCGGATCGTATTTTCGGAAACGCGTCCTGCAAAAAACGGCGTACGCCCTGGAGATTCGGTTCGTAGCGGAACGGTCCCATGAACAGAAGCCGCGTCGAATCCGATGGCCGATAACCGCCGAGCTCGACGCTGCTGGCGTTGGGGATGCAAACCGTGGTCGCGTGCGAAACGATCGCGCGATCCTCTTCCGAGCACACGGTGACTGCGTCGTAGGCGCGCAGAACCTCCTGCTCGAAGCGGCGCGCAATTTCTGGCGAGGTGAAATCGCCGTCGTCGATCGCGTCGTGCAAATCGAGCACCCATCGCTCGCCCGGACTGCGCAACCGAACGAGTCCGGCCAGTTCCGCGTATTCGATTTGCACGAGCGCGGGCCGATAGCGCGAAACTGCGCAGCGTAGGGTCTCCCAGAGTGCCTTGTGCGCGTGCGACTCCATCCGTCGCTCGAGCGTATCGGACGGTTTTGCTTGCGCATCCTCGACGCGCCAGACCAGATGCACCGCACATAACCGATCGAATCCCGCGAGACTCCGACCGTCGTAGAGTGCAGCCTCGTCGCTCACCAGGATGACATCGTAGTCGTGACGCAGGTGCGCCAGCAGACCGGCAATCCTGCGCGCGCCACCGTGGCGCGGCGGATGAACGGCAAATGGCGTGACGAGGAGGAGGCGCGGACGCTTAGCAGTCGATTTCGATTCGAACGGCCGTAACCGATAGCTGAACGAAGCCGGTGGGAGCTCGACCGCAACCTCGCGCGGATCGGCGAGGCTTGGTGCCGACGGTGACGACCGCACGGCACGGCGGCGACGTCGAAACGTTTCGAGCGCGACGCGTCCGGCCGCGATCTCACGTTGCGTTCGATAGTCGAGATCACAGACGCGATTCATCAGCCAATCGCCGCCGAACGGCGTCGCACGGTTGCGCGCATCGAAAAGCACGCGATTGCGCGCGATGATGCGATCGATCTCTTCGATGGGATAAAAGCGCGCGGTCGTCGCACGATGCCGGTGGAACGCGTGAGATGCCGGGTGCAGGAGCACCGAGTAGCCGTCGCGCCAAGCGCGCACGCCCCACTCGATATCTTCCCAATAGAACGGATCGTAGCATCGCGACTCGCGCACATAGCGGGTAAGCGGCGCCGTGCGAAAGAGGGTCGCGCCTCCGGAACCGGCAAGATGCGGGCGTGTAAGTTCGGAGTCGCCCAGCATCGCGTGAAAGACGTGTACACCGTCGCGATCGACATACCAATCGGTGAATCCGGTTTCCTCGCGGCGGCCGTCAGCGCTCCGCTGGAAGATCTGCGAGCTCACCGAAAACACGCCGCGACTCCGCTGCGAAGCGGCCTCGAACAACGCCGCGCGATCGAGCGTCATGTCGTTGTTCATCAGATAGACCCAATCATGGCGCGCTTGCGCGAGGCCGCGAGCGATCGCGGCGCCGAAGCCCAGCGGCAAATCGCTATGAGCAAACTCGACGTGTGCAAACGCAGCGCGAATGCCGGCGTAGCCGGACTCGGGTGCGCCATTTGCGACGACAATCACCTGGTTCGGTTCGTCGATCTGCCGGAGCGCGCCATCGACCGACGCCAATGCTGCCGCGAGCATGTCGGGCGCATCGCGATCGGGAATGACGATTGACACGCCCGGCCGCCAATCATCTCGACCGGGGTGGTCATTGCGCGAGCGAACCGCGAGCGCATCGGCCGCGCGCAGTGCCAGGTAAAGCGGTCCGAGCCTAGCTCGCTGCGGCCAGCGTGTCCCCCACATCAACGTGCCGCTTCAGATGATCGTGGGCGACGCGGCACAGCGCGCAATCTCTTGCGGCTCGCAAGCGGCGAGCGAGAGCGCTTGCTCGGCGAACATCGCGGTCCAAACGTTGAGTTGCACGACATCGGCATCCGGCGAAAAGGGCAGCGCGCCATCGGAACGCACGTATTGTGCGAGCGTATCCGCGAGCCTGTCCAATTCGCGGCGACGCGAAATGCCATCGGCGCGATGGACGTCGAGTAACAAGCCGGCCCGCAGTGCTTGGGCGACGATGTCGAGACGACGTGGACCCGCGTTCTGCGCAGTCTCCGGCACTCGCCCAAGCTTGCCGCTGCGTTCGAGCAGTGCGTCGAAATGCGCCGTGATCGTTGGCAACCGCGTAGCGAAGGCGCCGTCAGCGGGCCGCGCGAGAAATCCCTCGATTGCGTAAAGAAATGGATGCGTCTCGTCATGTGGCGCGCGGGCGAGCGCGTCGACGCTGGTGTCGAATGACCGCCTCGCGGCATTGACGAGAACGGCCGGGACATTCTGCAGTGCTTCACTCGCAGCGAGGATCCCGGCCGCTGCTTTCGCAAGAAATGGCCCTCGCCGAGTCGACCAACGGTCGGGCAAGTTTGCGCGATCGCCGTCGGGAAGACAAGCGTCCAGGTGACCGTCACCTACGATCATGCGCGCAAGCGCGCCACACACGCGATCGACGATCGCCTCCGGCGCCCCCAGCAATCCCTCACGCGCCGCTGCACCGATGCCACGCAGCGCCATCGCCAGATCGAAGGTGAACAGCGCATCGTTGCGCCAGTCGTCGCAAGTCGCATCGACGTAAATTCTCGTTGGAGGTCGGGGCCCCGCAGCGAGCCAACGCTCGTCGATCCAGTGCAGCGCCGCTTCAGCGCGCGCAACGTAGGCGCGTTGGCGGCCATGGCTTCGCGCCATCCAGGCAAGCCATTGCAGAAAATAGCCGGTGATCTCGGGATAAACGTATTCGGCCTTCCCGGCCGCATCGATCCATCCGGCAACGGCGCCCGCATGCGGGCCGTCGGCTTGCTGTGCCGGACCGACAAGGAGCCATTGGGCAATCCGCGTCGCACCGAAGTGGCTGCCTTGAACGTTCGCAGACGTCGCGCGCGGCGAAGCGGCACGGAGCGGCGTTGTCACGCGATCGCGCGCTCCAGCATCGTTGCGTGCAACACCGTGACGATTCGTTGCGCGGCATCGCCGGCCCCAAACGGCGCATCGGCATCGAAGGGCACGGGTGTCTTGCGGTCCGCGGAAAGTGCCGCGAGGGCGGCGTTGGCGATTCCGTGTTCGTCGACGGCGACAAGTCGCACGAATCCGGTGGCAATTGCTTCCGGCCGCTCGGTGTTACAACGCGGGACCAGCAACGGCGTACCGAGATGAGGCGCCTCCTCCTGAATACCGCCGGAGTCGCTGATGATCAAATCCGACGTCATCGCAGTGGAAATGAAGTCCCGGTAGGCCATCGGCGCGACGAGCTCGAATGCGGGATGCGCACCGAGTCGTCTCCGAATCGGCTCGGCGACGCGTGGGTTCGGATGAACCGGCAACACCATCGTCAATTCGGGGCGTAGCGAGGAAAGACGCAAGAGCGCGCGGCAGACGATGTCGGCATTGCGGTCGTGGTTTTCCCGTCGGTGGAGCGTGACGAGAATGCGATTGCCACGAACCCTGGTCCCGCGCGGGTGCGACTCGATGCGATCGAGGGCCCAGCGAAGACTGTCGATTCCGGTGTTCCCGCTCTGATGAATCGCGTTGGCGGGTATCCCCTCGGCACGCAAATGGCCCACCGCCGCGTGCGTCGGAGCGAAATGAATGTCGGCCAAGCGCGCAATCCGGCGACGAAACCATTCTTCCGGAAACGGCTCGGTTGCCGAAGGCGTTCGCAGCCCGGCTTCGACATGGGCGACCGAGCAACCGCTATCACGACCGGCAGCCGCGCCGGCATACGAGGTAAGTGTGTCGCCTTGCACAAGGACGCAGCGCGGCCGATAACGGGCGATCACGGCACGAAGCTCGGTGCGCAGATGATCGAACGAGGCGAGCAGATTGGAGAACGAAGGGAGCGCGTCGAGCTCGACATCGTGGCGAAGGCCGAACTCCTCGAAGGCCGTCCGTACCGCAGTCGGGTGCTGTCCGCTGTTCACTACAACGGCGCTCAATGCGCGATCGGCATCGAGCGCCCAAACGACGGGCGCTAATTTGATCGATTCCGGCCGGGTTCCCGCGACAACGAGCACCGTCGACGTGCTCGACACTCCACGCGGACGCCCGGCGCTGAGCCGGAACGCCTCCATTGATGCGGCAGCAAATTGAGAAAGCACTGGCCAACGGCCGACGGCGTCATTGTTCGCCGTCAGACCCTGACCCGATCGTCCGGCCACTTTTCGGCCGGCCTCCCCCCTTTATTTTTGGCGACCCTGAAACGTTACCCTGCTTCGGATAGCGACATCGAATGTACCGAATCTTGGCGCTGTTGGGCAATATCTTCGGCGTAACCGCTATTGCAACAGTCTCCATCCCCGGCGCGCAACGCGACTTAGGTAGGGGTCAGGACGGACGTTCGCGGGGATAACGAACCGGCTACGGCGCGAAATCGGCCGTAATGGTCACTGCATACGGTGAGTTCTCGTCGTTGTCGTCGCTCAAGGCATCGGCGACTTTCATGCTCGCATAAGGCACCTCGCCGACTTGCCCGTCGCCGGAATTGACGCATCCGGTCTGCCACCAGCCGTTGATTCCGCGGAGTGAGTCCAGCGCTCCGAGGTAGTAACCCGGCTGAGCCCCTGTCTCGACAAATTGAGCCGCCCGCATGACGACGTGATAATCGTCGTGCGGCAGGCAGTAACCCAGTTGCCGAACCGCATCGGATTTCGTGTTTCGGCTCTGGTGGATGGATGCCCTGATCGTCGGTACTGCGGGAGCGCGCTTGTAATCGGAGTAGTCGGCGGACGCGAGGTACACGATCCGCAGAAAACGGCGTTCGGGAAGAGCGCTGACGGAAACTGTTGGGTTCGTGGCCGGATCGGCATCGCCGAAGGCGAGCTCAAGGTCAAGGTCAAATGGTTTGAAGCACGTATCGCGTGTCCGCGGAGGGCTCTGCGATTGATCGACGCAAAAGGGTGGATACACCTGATTCAGCAAGGTGGGATTCGCGTCGATCTGC
>DASXPO010000094.1:0-19544 GCA_036493535.1 Casimicrobiaceae bacterium | reverse complement strand
AGCGTCACGCTTACCGCTCGGGAATTCGCGTACGATGCTCGAGCGCGCGAGCGGAAGGCGATTCGGCAACTACGTCACGAAGGGAGCGGAACGATCATGTGGAAACGGGGATGGAAGACAGTCGTCGCAGGATGTGCATTGGTTGCCTTCGCGCTGCCCGCGATGGCGCAGAAGACCGAGCTGCTCGTCTATACGGCGCTCGAGACCGATCAAATCAAGGCCTACGAAGAGGCGTTCAAGAAGGCGAACCCGAACATCGACGTCAAATGGGTGCGCGACTCGACCGGCGTGATCACGGCGAAATTGCTGGCGGAAAAAGCCAATCCTCAAGCGGATCTGGTCGTCGGTACTTCGGCGTCGAGCCTCGCGGTGTTCGAGAACGAGGGAATGCTGCAACCGTACGCACCCAAGGGCCTCGACAAGATTTCGCCGCAATATCGCGATTCGAAAAATCCGCCGCAGTGGGTCGGCATGGACGTCTACGGCGCGGCGATCTGCTTCAACACCGTCGAAGCGGCCAAACTCAATTTGCCGAAACCCGCCACGTGGGAAGACCTGACGAAGCCGATCTATAAAGGGAAGATCGTCATGCCCAATCCGGCATCGTCGGGCACTGGTTATCTCGATGTGGCGGGCTGGATTCAGATGTGGGGCGACGCCAAGGCATGGAAGTTCATGGATGCCTTGCACGACAATATTGCGCAATACACGCATTCGGGCAGCAAGCCCTGCCGCCAAGCCGGCGCCGGCGAATTTCCGATCGGCGTCTCGTTCGAGTATCGCGCGGTCACGACGAAAAAATCCGGCGCACCGATCGACATCGTATTTCCGACCGAAGGCCTCGGCTGGGACCTCGAGGCGAGCGGCATCATGAAGAACACGAAGAAGCTCGAGGCGGCGCGCGCGATGATGGATTGGCTCGCAACGCCCGACGCGATGACGCTCTACGCGAAGAACTTCGCGGTGCTCGCGATGCCCGGCATGTCGAAGCCGCTCGAATTCGTACCGGCCGACTATGAGCAGCGGCTCATCAAGAACGATTTTTCGTGGTCGGCCAAGAATCGCGACAAGATTCTGGCCGAGTGGCTGAAGCGTTACGACGGCAAGTCCGAGCCGAAGACGTAAGGGACAAGCGAGCCGGCAGAGGCGTTGCGATGAGTCGCAGCGTCGCGGCGGTCGGGGCGCAGGGGAGCGCGCATAGGCCGCGCGTGCCGTTGCGGGTGGTGGGGCTGTCGAGCGTCGTTTTGTCGACGCTGACGGGCCCCCCCGGGTACCCGCAGGCACGCGGTTGCGGACTCTAAGCGCGACGCGGGCCCTGGCGGCCGCGACGCAACCATCGATGACCAGCGCGACCTATCTCAAGCTCGACGGCATCACAAAATCCTTCGGGCGCTTTGACGCGCTGACGGGCATCGCGCTCGATGTCGCGCGCGGCGAGCTGATGGTGTTTCTCGGGCCGTCGGGTTGCGGCAAGACGACCCTTCTTCGGATCATCGCCGGTCTCGAGACGCAAGACGCAGGCACCATCGTTCAGGATGGGCGCGACGTGTCCCGGTTGCCGGCCGTCGAACGCGACTACGGCATCGTATTCCAGTCGTATGCGCTGTTTCCGAATCTGACGATCGCGAGCAACGTGGCCTACGGCCTCGTCAATCGGCGCGACCGCCGCGAATCGATCAAAGGACGCGTGCGCGAGCTGCTCACCCTCGTCGGCTTGTCCGATGCCGGCCCCAAATATCCGAGCCAGCTCTCCGGCGGCCAACAGCAGCGCATCGCGCTCGCGCGCGCGCTCGCACCGGCACCGGGGTTGCTGCTGCTCGACGAGCCGTTATCTGCGCTCGACGCGCTCGAGCGCCTGCGGCTGCGCGGTGAAATTCGGGCGCTGCAACAGCGGCTGGGCGTGACGACGATCATGGTCACGCACGACCAGGAAGAAGCGCTGTCGATGGCCGACCGGATCGTCGTCATGAATCATGGACGCATCGAGCAAGTCGGCACGCCGCGCGAGATCTATGAAACACCGGCCACACCTTTCGCCGCGGATTTCGTCGGCAAGGTCAACGTGCTGCCGGCGATCATCGAGACGGGCGGCAATTGTCGAATCGGAGCGATGTCGCTCGCGCTCGGGCGCGGCGATCTCGTCGCCGGTACCGCGGTCAAGCTCTATTTGCGACCGGAGGACATCGCGTTGTCGATGAACGGCTCGCAAGCGCCGAACACGCTCCGTGCCACCGTAGCGAAAGTCGAATTCCTCGGGGCGTTTTGCATGGTGGGCGTCGCGCTCGACGCGCCGGGCGTTCCGCCGCTCGTCGTCAACGTGCCGCGTCAGACGGTGACGCAGGCGCAATTGCGCCCGGGGGCCACGGTGTCGGTCTGCTTGCCGTCGGCGGCGCTGCGAATTCTGGGCTGATCGAATAACGAATGGCGACCGCCGCCGCAACGCTGCCGGGTCCGTTGCCCGCCGTTCGGCGCGTTCATCATTGGCAGGAACGCGTGGCGCAGGGCTTGCTCGTCGGCTGCTGCATCGCGCTTGCATTGTTTCTGTTCGCGCCGCTGTTCATGATTCTCGTGAAGAGCGTGCAGGACAAGGACGGCGCGTTCGTCGGTCTGCTCCAATTTCAGCAGTATTTTCAGACTCCGGCGCTGCGCCAATCGATCGCGAATACGCTGTGGATCGCCGCCGCGGTCACCGGCATCACCGTTCCGCTCGCGTTCGCCTATGCGTATGCGTTGACGCGCTCGTGCATGCCATGGCGCGGATTCTTTCGCGTGATCGCCCTGACGCCGATCCTTGCGCCTTCGTTGCTGAGCGCGATTTCATTCATTCAATGGTTCGGCACGCAGGGCTTGCTCAAGGGATTGCTGGGTGGCGCGAGCGTGTATGGCCCAATCGGCATCATCCTGAGCTCTATCTATGCGACTTTTCCGCACGCGCTGATGATCGTGCTGACCGCGCTGTTGCTGTCGGACGGACGGCTCTACGAGGCTGCGGAGTCGCTGCGCACTCCGACGTGGCGCAAGTTCTTCACGATCACGCTGCCGGGTGCGAAATACGGTCTCGTGAGCGCCGCGATGGTCGTTTTTTCCTACACGGTCAGCGACTTCGGCATCCCCAAGGTGATCGGCGGCAACTTCAACGTGCTGGCGCTCGACATCTTCAAGCAGGTCATCGGCCAGCAAAATTTCAACAAAGGTGCCGTCGTCAGCCTGATCCTGCTTTGTCCGGTGTTCGTCGCGTTCATCGTCGACTGGATCATGCAAGGGCGTCTGCAATCGCAATTTTCATCGCGCGCTGTTCCGTATTCGCCCAAGCCGAAACGATGGTTCGACGCTGCGATGCTCGCGTTCTGCGTCGCCGTGGCGCTGTTGTTGCTCGCCGTGTTGGGAATGGCCGTCTACACGTCGTTCATCAAACTGTGGCCCTACGATCTTCATTTTTCGCTGCGTCACTACACATTCGGCTTAATCGACGCCGGCGTGATCGTGTCGTTCTGGAACAGCGTCAAAATGGCGCTCGCGACCGCAGTGTTCGGAACGATGTTCATTTTCGGCTGTGCCTACCTGCTTGAAAAGACGACCGGCATGAAGGGCGTGCGCGCGATGATTCGGCTGCTGGCGGCGATTCCGATGGGCGTCCCCGGCATGGTTTTGGGACTCGGCTACATCCTGTTCTTCAATCATCCCGACAATCCGCTGAACGGCCTCTATCACACGATGACGATTCTGGTGTTGTCGACGGTCGTTCACTATTACACGTCGAGCCATCTCACCGCCGTGACGGCGTTGAAGGCGATCGACAACGAGTTCGAGGCGGTCTCGGCTTCGTTGAAGGTGCCGTTCTACAAGACGTTTTTCCGCGTGACGGTTCCCGTGTGCCTGCCGGCGATTCTCGACATCGGCCGCTATCTGTTCGTCAACGCGATGGTGACGATATCGGCCGTCGTGTTCTTGTACGCGCCGGATACGCAGCTCGCGTCCCTTGCCATTCTCAATCTCGACGACGCAGGGGAAATCGGCGCGGCTGCCGCGATGGCGACGCTGATTGTCGCCGCTTCATCGCTCGTCTGCATCGTGTACGCGGTCGTGACGCGTTTTCTGCTCACGCGAACGCAGGCGTGGCGCAAGCCTTCCGCGGCCGGTTGACTGGAACGTTCGGCCCCTTGTCCGCTGTCGGGGGTTGACACCGTGCAGAAAACGGTAAAAATTTGCGCGAAGAAACGCGGCCCGGAAACCGCATCCAATCGTCATTTTCAAAATGCGGATCGCCCCAGGGAGGAAATTGTGATGATCGACAGAGGTCGAACGTTGCGCTCGACAGCCATAGCCGCAGGAACATCGATCGGGTTCTCTCGGTATGTGGCCGTCGCGTTGGTGTTCATGGCGCTCGCCTGGCAGGTCGGCCCCGCCCAAAGTCAGCGGCTCAACAACGGGAGCCTCGCGTGCTCGGCGACACCGCCCTCGGGCGGCCAATCGATGAGCCAGGCGCTGCTCAGCAACCTGACCAACACGCAAGTGATGGATCCGCTGAACACTGCATGGGGAACGGAGGCGCCAAAGAAAATCGATCCCCTGACGCCCACGATCCCCCAAATCAAGATCGGCTGCATCAATCCCGAGCTGAATACCTATTGCACGTTCAACGTGAACGGGGGGAACTGCTACGACGTCTATGCCGACGTCTCGATGGACAACGTGCAGAACTTGTCCCAGCTGCAGTTCAAGGCCCTGACGGTCACGTCTTTTAACCTGAAGGACGCCGCCGCGCATTCCAATCGCGGCCCCGACGCGAGCAGGATCACGAGCGGCGTCTTCGCGCCCGACGGACACAGTTCGACCGACCCGGCCTATGCAATCGTCTTGCCGCATATCGGCGCAAACGGGGCCTTGGTGATCGATCTCGGCACGAACTATGCCATCTGCGGCAACGGCTACGACTGCATCGGCGAACCGATCATCCAGGCCGACAACGACGACGTGTACGAGCTCGATTACTCGAGCGACAACATGAACTGGACCAAGTACGGCCAATTCCCCACCACGTCGGGCAGCGGATTGCACACGCGCAGTTTCAACTGCAACACGCGACCCGACCTCTCGACGCCGTGCAGCGCGTCCAATCACGGTCCGAACTTCTCGGCGCGCTATGTCCGCGTGTGGGCGGTGTCAGGCGGCAACACGTTCGCGGTATCGCAACTCAAATTTTGGGATACGAGCAGCCGGTTGTTATCGGTCGGCAAGTCGGCGGTCGGGCCGCGGCCGTGGCAGATCACCAACAACGGCGGCGCCGCGCACGACGGAACCAGTTCGACCGACACCCAGTACTCGGTCGTGCTGAACCACGTGACGGGATCGACGCCTGCCCTTTACGTCGACCTCGGCAGCGTCATGACGATCTGCGGCAACGGATGGGACTGCCTGAGCGAACCGATCATCCAGGCCGATAACGACGATGTCTATCAATTCGACTATTCGATCGACGGGACGAATTGGGTCAGCTACGGCTACCTGGACCCGAATGGAACGACCTGGCACGGCCAGTTTCCCAGCGTCGGCGGCAGCGGATTGGCGACGCGCAATTTGAACTGCAGCGCGAGACCCAATCCCGATGACCCCTGCAGCTCGACGAATCACGGGCCTAATTTCAAGGCGCGCTACGTCCGCGTGTACGCCGCCTCCGGCGGCAATACGTTCGCGGTGTCCGAGCTGTGGCTCTATGACATCGCGAGCAACCTGGTGTCGATCGGCGCCCCGACATACGGGCCCGAGCCGTTCGTCACCGACGGCCAGTTCGCGCCCGAGGGAACGGAGTGGAACGATAGCAACTACGCAACGGTTCTGCCGGTCTGCCCGGGCTCGAACTCCAACTCCACGTGCGTGACGTCGCTGGCGGCGGGCAACGTTCCCGCGCGTTCCGCGCCCGTGCAGATCGACTTGGGCGCGAGCTTTCCCATTCATCATGTGCAGCTTCAGGCAGACCAGGACGACCTTTATGAAGTCGACTATTCGGCGGACGGCAATTCGTGGACGCTGTTGTGGGTCGCTCCGTCAGTCAGCGGGCATGGGCTCACGACGCGCACCAGCCCCACGTTCGCCCCATCCCCTAACGCGCGTTACCTGCGTGTCTACAATCCGCCCATAAACGCCGGGGACGGCTCGTATTCGGTCTCGGGGCTGCGTGTCTTCACCACGAATGCGAATACGGCTTGCGCGTACGACGGCGGCGCCAACGCCGGCGAGAACTTTGCGTGCAGCTACGATGGCGGATACTCGGCCGATCTCGTCGTTCCCGCCACCGATCCGATCAGCCCGGGCATGCTCGTCAAGTTTTATCTCGACTCCGCGGCCATCAAGGTCGTCTGCTCGCTCGATGTCGCAGGCATCGTCACCTATACGACGGCCACGTATCAGTCCGCGAGCAACCGGAACTGCAGCATCGGGCTCTCGGCGGCCGCATCGCCGGCGCTCCAGAAAAACGCGTTCTGCTCGGGATTCTGCGCGTCCGGTACGTCTTCAGCCTTCCTGTCGTATGCACAGACGGAGGTCGACGTCGCGGCGGGCGATACGGTGTTCACGGCAGATGCCAACAGCTTGACGTGCGACGGAGGTTCGATGGACAGCAGCATTCCGGGGCTGCTCGAAGGTGTCATGCCGGCTGTCGCGGGCGGCGCCGTCACGGGGCTTTTGAACGGCATCCTCAACAACCAGAACAAGTACACCAATACGAGCTACCTCGTTCCGTTCCCGCCCAATCCGGGCATGTGCGCTTCCAATGGGACCGAGCCGCCGCCTCCGACCCCCGCGCCTGATAATCTGAGCGGCTTGGCGGGCTCCGCCGTCGGCGTCGGCGGAAAAACGGGAACGCTCCACATCACGGGCCGGTTCACGGTGACCGCCCCGATCGCGCTGGACCAGGCTGCGTTCACCTTGGACGCCTTGCTCGACGATCGATCCAGTGGGGGCGACCTGGTCCGAGGGCCCGATGGCGGGCAGGCGCTGCCCGTAGGCCTGCAACCGCAAAACGGCAGCAAGCCGGACAAGGGCCTCTACCAATCGCCGCCCGGCACGTTTCCGATCGTTCACGCGACCATCGATCCCGTCAAAGGCAGCGCGTCGCAGATGGCGTTCTCGATCGACGTCAATCGCGCCTCGATCAAGGGTGCGACGCAGTGTGCGAGCGGTGCGGCCCTGACGCCGCTCACGACCAGCTTCATCCTCGGGGGAGGGTCGCTGCCGCCGCTGCGCATTCACGCTACGCAGGACTGGCAATGCAGTGGGAATCAACTAAAGACGCCGTGAGAAAGGTCATTCATGCCGAACTTCGCGCGTGATCCGATTCTACTGACCCCCGGTCCGCTGACGACGTCGCTGCAGACGAAGGCGGCGATGCTGCGCGATTGGGGGTCTTGGGATTCGAGTTTCAACGCGGTGACGCGCGAAGTCCGCGACAAGCTCGTTCGCATCATTGAATCGGATGCCGCGCACGTGTGCGTGCCGATGCAAGGCAGCGGAACGTTCGCCGTCGAGGGTGCGATCAATACGCTGGTTCCGCGCGACGGTCATGTGCTGGTGCTGATCAACGGCGCGTACGGCAAGCGAATGGCGAAGTTGACCGAGATGATGGGCCGCAAACTTTCGGTGTTCGAAACGCCCGACGACATTTGCACGACAGCCGACGACGTTGACTCGCTCCTGACGCGCGATCCCTCGATCACGCACGTCGGCTTGATCCATTGCGAGACGTCGACTGGTATCCTGAATCCGCTGGCCGAGATTGCCGCGACGGTGGCGCGACATGGGAAAAGCTTGATCGTCGATGCGATGAGCTCGTTCGGCGCGCTGCCGATCGACGCGCGGACGACACCGTTCGATGCGCTGATCGCGGCGTCGGGGAAATGCGTCGAGGGTCCGCCGGGAATGGGATTCGTGTTCGCCCGCCGATCGGCGCTCGAACGGTGCGCAGGCCGCTCGACGTCTCTGGCGCTCGATCTATACGATCAGTGGACCTACATGGAAAAGACGGCGCAGTGGCGATTCACACCGCCGACTCACGTTGTGGTCGCACTCAATGCCGCGCTCGATCAATTCGACGCCGAAGGCGGACAACCGGCGCGCCTCGGGCGCTATTCCCGCAACTGCGAAGTGCTGGTGAACGGCATGCGCGAGCTTGGATTTCGACCCTTTCTCGAGCCGGTGATCCAGGCGCCGATCATCGTCACGTTTCATGCGCCGCCGGACACGCGTTACACGTTTCGCGAATTCTATGATCGCGTGCGCGACAAGGGCTTCATTCTCTATCCGGGCAAGCTGACGCAACTCGAAACGTTTCGAGTCGGCTGCATCGGCGCAATCGGACCTGACGAAATGCGCCACGCCGTCAACGCAATTCGCGACACGATCGCCGAAATGGGCATTCGACGCGTCACACCCGCGGCGTCGGCGCGTGCGGCCGCGTGACGCTTAGTCGCGCTCGATAGCGGTCAGACGTCCCAGCTGTCGTTGCCGAAATCGCTCGCGAAGTCGGGGTTGTCGTCGAGCGTGTCGGCATCGAAAGCATTCCCGCTTCCAGCTAATGCGGAGTCGGCGTGCGAATCGGCGTCGTGCCCGCTGTCGAACAAAGGCGAGCCTTCTGGATGCATGCCGAAAAAGTGCTGGGCAACCATTCCGCCCAGAACCGTTCCGGCAAGGCTGCCCAGCAAGCTTCCGCCGAGCATGCTGCCGAATGCCGGCGCTGCAGCCGATGGAGCGGCGCCGATGCCGCCGACCGCGCGCTCGATCGCGCCGGGTTGTCGAATCTCGGCGCGAGTCGCTGCCTGTGCGAGCGCACCGGGGCTGTCGGCCGCTGTCGCAAAAGCTCGGCGTTCCGCTTCGGGCATTGCTTCGCTCAATCGCTGTAGAACCTTGCGCCGCTGCTCGGGTGTGAGCGCGGCGAATGCCTCCGCGTGCGCCTTCTCGATCGTTTCGGGCGGCGCCGTCTTGAGCAAGTAGCGATAGCGCGCGATTGCCTGATCGTCGGCGTCAGGCGGCGGCGCAGATTCTTGTGGCACTTCCGCGCTTCGACCGAATCGATCCCAAATTCCCATGGCGTTGTCCGTCCTCCGAATTCGAGTCACATGCGAACCGCTTGGACCGCGGCATCGGCGTTTGATTCCAACCGACTCGATCAAGGCGGCGGATCAGCACCCGAGAACCGCAACGCTTCGAGCGCGAGATAGTTTGCCGCATCCGGCGAAATCTTGCTGTTGCGCAACAGAAAATCAAGCACGACCACGCTCGCATCGATGGTGACTTCGTCGGGATCGCGCTCGAGCGAGATGAGACGCGCCGCCTCGTAGATGTCGACGCGGCGAAATTCGACGACTTCGCCATCCTGGTTTGTTGGAACGAAGTGCCGCGACAACGCGAGATCGTGAACGAAGATCGTTTCGCGCTCGAGCCCGTCGGGCAACTCACGGCGCACATGGACGGCGCCCTTGGATCGCGCACGCCGCGCGACGTCCTGCGCAATCCCCGATTCTTCCCATGCTTCCTTGAGCAACGTCCCGTCCACACGCGCGCCGGCCGGGATGCCGCCACCCACGAGATTATCGAGACGACCCGGATCGATGCCTTTGTACGGACTGCGGCGCGCGAACCAGAGCTCCGCTTCGTCACCTTCCCCGACCACGCCGTTCACGTGCACTGCCCACGTCCGAATGCCGAACCATCGCGCGGCGCCGCGCTCGATCCGAAAGGCGGCCGGCCCGCCGAACATGGACGCTGCGGCATAGAGCTCGTCGCGCCAGGCCGGGAATTCGTCCTCTCCGCGTAGCGCCTGCGCGACGTCGACCAGTGCCGCGGAACGCTCTTCGCAATCGCGCAGCGCGATGGCGAAAGCGATTTGTTCTTTGTCCACACGAAACACTGTGTCGAAACGCGACAGTCGTTGTACGCGTTCATCGTCGAGCCAGCCCAATGCGACGCCATCGACGATCAATGGGCGCAAGCGCATCGACGGCGGCGCCATCGCGGCTGCGAGACGCGCACGCATAGCAGGTAAAATCGCGCCTTCGATCATCGACCGGATTTTATATGACCGCGCAGATCATCGACGGCAAGGCCGTCGCGGAACGATTGACGGCGGAGGTGCGCAAGAAAGTAAGCGAGCGCGTCGCGGCGGGACGGTCCGCGCCGGGTCTTGCGGTGGTACTCGTCGGCGAGAACGCCGCGTCGCAGGTCTACGTTCGCAACAAACGCAAGACGACCGACAACGTGGGAATGCAATCGTTCGCCTACGATCTGCCGAACCAGGTAACTCAGCCGGAGCTCCTCGCGCTCGTCGATCGATTGAACGCCGATCCATCCGTGAACGGCATTCTCGTGCAGCTCCCATTGCCGGCGCAGATCAATGTCGAGCGCGTGATCGAGCGAATCGATCCGCGCAAGGACGTCGACGGCTTTCATCCGTACAACATCGGTCGTCTGGTGGTGAAGATGCCGACGTTGCGGCCCTGCACACCGTATGGATGCATGCGGCTGCTGGCGGAGACCGGCGAAACGCTCATCGGCAAACATGCGGCCATCATCGGCCAATCGAACATCGTCGGGCGTCCGATGGCGCTCGAATTGCTGATGACCCGTTGCACGGTGACGATTTGCCACTCGGCGACGCGCGACCTGCCCGGTGTCGTGCGCCAGGCCGACATCGTCGTGGCGGCCGTCGGCAGGCCGAATTTCGTGCAGGGCGATTGGATCAAGGAGGGCGCGATCGTCGTCGACGTCGGCATCAATCGAAACGCGGATGGAAAGCTCGTCGGGGACGTCGATTTCGCCGCGGCCCGCGAGCGCGCGAGCTGGATCACGCCGGTCCCCGGCGGCGTCGGGCCGATGACGATTGCGATGCTGCTCGCCAACACGCTGCGCGCAGCGGAACTGCAAGATCGATAGCGGAGGACCGCGTGACGGATTTGAATCCGCAAGCGAAGCAGATGGTCGACGAGTCGATGGTGCGCAACCTCGCCGCACAGGCGAGCGCCATTTGGCCGCAGGAAGTCTCTTTGCTGCGTCGCTACCCGCTGCCGTCCACCGCGCGCATTCTCGACGCCGGTTGCGGCACCGGCGAGGCTTCTTCGCGTTTGGCCGAGCTGTTTCCATGCGCCGACGTGCTGGGCGTCGACATCATCGATGCGCATCTCGACCTGGCGCGCGCCCGCTACCAAAAGTTGGCGCCGCGGCTTCGCTTCGAGCATCAGACGGTCTACGCGCTCGAGATGGAGGAGCGCACGTTCGATCTCACCGTTTGCCGCCATGTGATCCATGCGATTCCGCACGCGGATCGTGTGATCGCGGAGCTCGCGCGCGTGACGCGCCGCGGCGGCCATTTACATATCATTGCCGAAGACTACGGCATGCTGCATTTCCAGCGCGGCGCGCCCGATCCGGCCGAGTTCTGGCATGTTGCGCCCGCAAGCTTCGGCGAAGCGACGGGAACGGACCTGTTTGTCGGCCGCAACGCCTATGGCATCGTCGCGCGACTCGGGCTGACGGACATTTCGGTCGATTACATCGTCGTCGATACGCTGCGCGTGCCGCGCGAGACGTTTGCCGGGATACTGGAGGCGTGGCGCGATGGTTACGCCGATGCGATCGGTGAAGTCACGCCGATCACGCGTGAGGCGGCGCTCGCGTGTTTCAGTCAAATGATCGCGAACGTCCGCGATCCATTTGGCTACGCGGTTTGGATGGTTCCCGTCCTGAGCGCGCGCGTTCCTCCCGCGTAGTGCTCGCGTGGACCGGTTGACAAGCGTGCACCGAACGCGCAAATTGTCGCCGCAAGACCTTACGAGGAGACAGTCATGAAGACAGCAGTGACAGCCGTAGCATTGGCGCTCTTCGGTCTGGCGCCCGCCATTGGCGCGGCGTGTGAATACAACGACGCGTCGTCGGCGTCCGCGAATCCTGTGGAGCAGATGGCATCGGCGTCGACGCCTGCGGCAACCAAAGTGCCGACGGCCCCCGTGGCGAAAGCGGGTCTGCAAAGCCCGGCCAGACCGGCCGTCGTCAAAGTGAAGCAAGCGTCCGATCAGAAAGTCGCCGCGAGCTCGACCCACTGATCGCACCAGACCGGCAAAAGAGCCCGCCTCGAGCGGGCTTTTTTTGCGTGGCGTAGACTGGTGATCCGAATCATGGAAGCGACCGGATCAGAATGATGAACGACACTACGGTACAGGAAGCGATCGCGACGACTGCCGAATTCAAGGCGGCGCTGCTGGCAACGCGCGATTGGATCGGAATTTCTCCCACCCAGCTCCAGATGCTGCAGGCGCAGTGCCGTGCGCCCGAATGTACGATCACCGCCTCGCAGATCGCCCAGCAGCTCGGTCTCAAGAACGTGGCGGCTGCGAAGCTCGAATATGCCGCTTTCGCCCGCGCCGTCGCCGACAAGCTGGGTTACGCGCCGCCGCACTCGGGCAAGAGCGCGGTACGCTGGTGGTCAGCGCTCTCGGTGGGACGCGCGGGGATCGATGACAAGGGCGATGGCAGCTTCGAATGGGTCATGAGGCCCGAGCTCGTCGCCGCGCTGCGCATGATGAAATGGGCGTAATTGCCGCGAAGGCGTGAGCGGGCCTTAGTCGCCGGGTACGGTTTGCGTGCGCTTGTATCGGCGCAGCTTGTCGACGGCAATCCGCGCCGCCGGCGTCGACGTGTACATTTCGAGCGCGTCGAATTCGTCATCGCGCACCGGCGTCATCGCCACATCCGCTGCGTCGGCCGCGCCGTGGAGCGCCCGGCGGAGAATGCGCCGATACTGCCCGTACATCAACGCGAAGCGCACGTGCTTCGATACGATCTCCCCGACATAGCGCGAATAGAAGGCCAGCGGGCTCTCCATCGGCAATGACGGCCGGCGGTCGCGGCGATATTTGCGCCGGAACATGCCACCCTCGAGCGGGTGAATGCGCTCGATTCGCGGAACCGCGGAAAACGCGAGCAGCTTGACCATCATATTGCGGGGACTGTAGCCCCACTCGCGCGCGCGGCGGATCACGCGTCCGACATGCTCGGTTGAATAGTAAAGGTCCCACGCCTTGCGGTAGATCCCGAGCAGCTCGCTGTCGGACATCGACGCATGCTGCGTGTTGACATGAACGAGGTCGTACTTGTTCATGTCGCTTTCCATCGCGACGCCCGCGAGATGAAGCTTCTTGTGATCCGCCGAGCCCGGCAACGGCGTGAGAATGAAGAACTCGAGCAAATCGACGGGCAGCTCACGCTGGATGATGCCGATGTCGCGCTCGATTGATGCCGGCGTATCGCCGGGGAAGCCGAGAATATAGCCGGCATAGGTCAAGGCGCCGGCGCGATGCCAGGCCTGCAGCATTGCGCGATACTCGGTGATGCGGTTCTGACCTTTGCGCGCTTCCTTGAGCGCGAGCGGATTGATGCTTTCCATGCCGATGAACACCCGGTTGATTCCGGCGCGTCCCGCTTTCTCGATGAAGCCGCGGATCTTGTGCGCCATCGTGTCGACCTGTGCGACGATCTGGATCGTCAGACCTTCCTCTTCGCGCATCCTGATCAGTCGATCGAAGATCGACTCCCAGCGCGCGTTGCGGGCGAGGTTGTCGTCGGTGATGAAGAAGTTGTGGACGCCTTGCGCCAGATTGGCGCGGACCAGTGTTTCAACGTCGTCAGCGCTGCGCACGCGCGATTTGCGACCCTGCACGTTGATGATCGTGCAAAAGCTGCAGAGAAATGGACAGCCGCGCCCGGCGTCGAAACTCGTTCGGATGCCGCTCGTGCGCCGCACGACGTCGACCGGCAGATAAGGCGGCGCGGCGCCTTCGAGGCTCGGCAGATCGTTCATGAAGTTATAGAGCGGCTTCAATTCGCCGTGATACGCGGCGCGCAGCAACTCGTCGAAGCGTCCTTCGGCTTCACCCGCGAACAGCGTAATGCCGAGGTCCATCGCCTCGTTAAGATCCGCTGGTACGTCCGGCAGCATCGCGAGACAGCCGCTCACGTGGAAGCCGCCGATGCAAACGGGAATTCCGCTTGCGCAGAGCGGTCGCGCGATGTCGACAGCGCGCGGAAACTGGTTCGTCTGAACGCCTACCAAACAAACGAGCGCGCGACTTCCACCCGCGCGGATTCGGTCGATGATCTTGTCGGGACGGATTCGCGTGTTCGTCTCGTCCCACGCGGTTATCGTGATCTCGACGTCGGGACCGAGTGCCCGACGCTGCGCACAGTCCTGCGCCAATCCGTAGACGGCCGCCAACGTGTTGGCCGGAATCGATGAGCGCGCCCACTGAATGACGTAACCCGCATCGTCATAGTGGGATGGCTTGATCAGGAACAGCTGAAACGGCTGTTTTGGGGGTGATTGCGCAGCGGACATCAGGCCTCGTGTAAGAGTAAATCCTACACTGGTTCTAGTGTGCCCCTAAATTGAGTTGCGCGCGACCCTTTGGCCAGGAGGGTAATGCGCGTCCAAAAATAAGATCGATCAAAATACCGCGAGATGCAGCCGTTCAGATTTCCTTCAGATGCCACGCCTTGGGCCGCGTGAATGTTTGAATGCCGTAGGCCGACAGCGTCAAGCCGATGCCCGAGTGCTTGATGCCGGACCACGGCAAGCGAGGACTCACGCGATCACAGCAATTCCAATACACGGAGCCGGCATGGACGCGTGCCAGAATTCTTTTGGCGCGCTTTTCGTCGGCGGTATAAACGCCGGCAGTCAAACCGTAGTCGGTGTCGTTCATTTGATCGATCGCCGCGTCGTCGTCGGCAACCGCCTGAAGGCCGATGATCGGACCGAAACTTTCTTCGCGCATGACCGCCATCGAGTGATCGACGTCGGATAAGACCGTCGGCGCGAACCAGTTGCCCTTGCGTTTGAGCGCGTCGCCGCCGAGCAGGAGTTTGGCGCCTTTTTTCCTTGCGTCGGCAACTTGGCGCTTCAACACCGCGAGCTGCGCCTTGCGGGTGATCGCGCCGATGTACGTGCTCTCGTCCTGCGGATCGCCGACTTTGTAGCGTTTCACTTCGGCGACGAATGCGTCGACGAACGCGTCGTGAATCGCTTCGTGCACGTAAACACGCTCCACCGAGCAGCACGATTGGCCGGTGTTGTAGAACGCGCCGTCCGCGACGGCCGCGGCGGCCGTTTGAACGTCGACGTCGTCACAAACGTAGATGGGATCCTTGCCGCCGAGCTCGAGTTGAACCTTGATCATCCGGCGGCCGGCGCTCGCGGCGATCTTGGCGCCCGTCGGATACGAGCCCGTGAAGAACACGGCGTCGACCGACTGTTTCAACAGCGCCGATCCGGTCGCGCCATCGCCGATCACGGCAATGAAGACGTCGTCCGGCACGCCTGCCGCATGCAGCAGATCGGCGATATGCAAGCCGGTGAGCGTTGCGTATTCGGAGGGTTTGTAGAGAACGGCATTGCCGGCGACCAGCGCCGGCACGAATACATTGCTGCCGACGAAGTACGGATAGTTCCAGGCCGAGATATTCGCGACCACGCCAAGCGGCTCATGCGATATGCGCTCTTCGATCTTTTGCGCGGAATCGGTCAGCACCGTTTCATCGCGCAACGCGCGCGCCGATTCGGCAAGGAAAAAATCGAGCCGCCCGAGGAGGCCCTTTAATTCGTTGCGCGACTGGCGAATCGGTTTGCCGACCTCCTGCGTCAACGTGCGGGCGAGCGTCTCTTCGCGTTCGACAATCAAATCCTTGAATTTGCGAATCGTCTCGATCCGCCTGCGAATCGGCAACGCACCCCAGCGCGGTTGCGCGGCGCGTGCACGGTCGTATTTGCCGCGCACGGCTTTTTGATTATCGGCGGGTAGATCGCGCACCAGCGCGTCGGTCGCCGGATTGACGATTTTCACGCTTTCCTGTGTTTCTTTTTGGCGCGCGCCGCGTCGAGAAATTCGTTCAGGATCGGCGCGCCGTCGAGATGGTCGGGGCCCATCGTGGGACCGAACATGAATTCCGGATGCCACTGAACGCCGCGGACGTAGCTCGGGCCGCGCCAGCGAATCGATTCGACGACGTCATCGGGAACCGCATAAGCTTCGATCTCCAGTCCGCGGCCGAGTTTATCGACCGCTTGATGGTGGATCGTGTTGACCGTCGCCTCGGTGCGCCCCGGGTAGAGCTTCGACAATTGTGAGCCCGGCACGATGCGCATGTTGTGGAACGATTGCTCGTAGCGCTCGATGTCACGATGGACGAGGGCTTCGGGCATCGCCGCTCCGATGTCCTGATGCAGCGTGCCGCCGAATGCGACGTTGATGAGCTGACAGCCGCGGCATACGCCGAGAACGGGCTTGCCCTTGCCGACGAACGCTTCGAACAATTCGATCTCGTAGCGATCGCGGACGCGGTCGCCGGCCCATTCGCTTTTTTGGGCCTTCGCGCCGTAGCTCTCCGGCGCCATATCGGCGCCGCCTTGCAGCATGAGCCCGTCGAGCGCTTCTGCGTAGTGGTACAAGCGCATGTCGCTGCGCTTGATCAGTCCCTCGCTTTCGATCGCCGGGATCATGAACACCAGCACGTTGGCCGAGATCACCCAATGCGCGATCGATTGCTCCAGATAATGGAGCGTCTTGGTATAGACGCCTCCCAGATCCCGCGCAGGGCCCTCCGGATGGTGAATGCGCGCCGATACGCCGATCAGGAGTGGGGTCGTCATGCGAGCGCTCCGGCGAAGATTCGCTCGAAATCGCCGCGCGTGCACGGCCGCGGATTCGTCTGATGGCAGGTGTCGGCTATCGCGATGTCGGCGAGCTTCGGCAGGTCGTCCTTCACGACAGGCCGCGCGCCCCGGTAGTCCGAGAGCCGCGCCGGAATGCCGATGTCGTTCTTGAGCGCGCCGAGCCAGTCGATGAACGCGCTTGCCCGCGACTCATCCGAGCCGGTATCGCCGTTTGGAGCGCGCGTGACATGCGCGAGCTCGGCGAGCTTCCGCGCAGCAGCGGACAAATTGAAGCGCATCACATGATCGATCATGATGCCGTTGGCGAGGCCGTGATGGAGATCGGCGACGGTGGACAACGCATGCGCACACGAATGAACGGCGCCCAGATCTTTTTGAAACGCGATCGCGCCCATCATCGAGCTCATCAGCATGGCGCTCCGCGCGTCGACGTCGTGACCATCGTGCACGGCGGTCGGCAACGCCGCCGCCGCGATGCGCGCACCCTCGAGCGCGATGCCGTCGCAAAGCGGGTGATACGCCGGCGACAGATACGATTCGACGTTGTGGGTCAACGCATCCATGCCCGTCGCTGCGGTGATGGAAGGCGGCAGATCGAGCGTCAGTTCGGGATCGGCGAACACGACCTGCGCCAGCAATGCAGGCGAGAAGATGATTTTCTTGATGTGCGTTTCATCGTCGGAGATGACCGATGAGCGTCCGACTTCGGACCCGGTTCCTGCAGTGGTCGGCAACGCAACGAAGTAGGGAAGCGCATTGGCGATCGGACGCACGTTGGGATGGTCCCAGGCGTATTCGAGAATATCGCCGTCGTGACATGCGAGCAGCGCGATCGCCTTTGCGACGTCGAGCGCCGCGCCGCCGCCGATGCCGATGACGCTATCGGCGTCGTGTCGGCGATAGGCATCTTTCCCCGCGTGTGCCTGGCTCCGCGTCGGGTTGCCCCAGATATCGGCGAACACGGCGACGTCGAGAGCTTTCAATTCGCGCAAGAAACCCTGGAACACCGGCAGCGCGGCCAGCCCGCGGTCCGTGACGACAAGCGGACGCGCCAGACTCCGCGATTTCAGATGGTCGGCGACGAGCTTACGCGCGCCGGGGCCGAAGTGGATCGTCGTGGGGAAAGCGAAGCGGTGAATGCTGGCCATGTAGTGGACAACTTGAAGCAATCTCCCAAGCATCATCGTACCCGAATTGACCGTTGGTCCAGATAGAGCGACTTCCGACGCGAACGCGATGGACTTCGTCGTGCATTTCGACGGTTTCGCGCCGTTTCAGGGCCGATTTCATCGAAAAATCTCTTGTGGGGGAGGTTGTTGGCGTTAAATTTTGCTCGGCTCTGCGCTTCGCCGGTCACCGTGGAGTTCCGAACAAACGAGCAATCGGCAACACCTTTCCGGCCAGACGGCCCAGGGGATTGCGAAGATCGAAGAGGGGGGATGAAACAATCAAAAGCCTTGCAAGGATTCTGTTGGTTTCCGCGGGATTGGGGATGGCACTCGCTAGCGATGGCGCACTGGCGGCAACCGAATGCAACACAGGGTCGCCTCCTTCACCTCCGTTGTCTGGCACGATCGTCGGCGGCGTGGTGGTGAAGGCCGGCGATTTTTGCGTGCTGGGCGGAGCAATGTCTCGGGCGGTGTGCAGGTCAAGAGTGGCGGGATATTGATTGTCTGCGGCTCCGTCATCAACGGCGGCGTCGTCACCAACGGCGCGGCGGCGGTCCAGATCGGACCGGAGGAGATAGCTTGTGCCGGCAACGTGATCAACGGCGGAGTCAACGTCAGCGACACCGGGCCGGGTGCTTTTCCACCGCCGGCGCCTTCGATCGCGATCGAAAACAGCGTCATCAACGGCGCGGTGCATCTGAGCGGCGACAAGGGCGCGATAGCGGTCGCAGGCAACGCGATCGCCGGCGGTCTGTTCTGCAAAAACAATGCGTCCAGTCTCGACAACGAGGGGAATCCGAGCGTCGTTACCGGCCGAGTGACCTGCCAGGTCGAGTAGCGCATCGGAGCGACGTGGGCTCGCGCACGGTGGATCTCGGCGGTCGCGGGTAGGGCTTCGGCGTCCTGACGGCTGAAAAAAGCCGCAGGGCGCCGAGCGAGGTTGCAGCAGGTCGGAAGGATGTCATGACGCTCAAATCGGGCCGGCGGAGCATCGTCGTACGGGCAATTGTTGGTGCCACATTGGCGACGCTTGCGTCATTCGCTCTGGCGCAAGAAGATCTCGATGCACAGGTGCGCGCAGCGCTGCGCAGCGCAGGCTTCACCGGTACGATCCAATCGCAGTTCCTGCCAGCAGTCGGACGACCGCTCGACCGGCGGCTTGCCGACCTGGGCCGGCTGCTCTGGTTCGATAAATCCGGCGGGCTCCATGACGACAATACCTGCGGCGGCTGCCACTCGCCGAGTCGCGCATTCGGCGACACGCAGTCGATCGCGATCGGCATCCAAAACAACAATATCGTCGGTCCGCATCGTCAGGGTCCGCGCAACCAGCGGCGTACGCCGTTCGCGTCCAATACGCCGTTCTATCCAACATGATGTGGAACGGTCGGTTCGCCGCGATCTCAGGCGACCCATTCGATAGCTCGCTCGGATTCCAGTTTCCCTTTCCGGAAGGAACCACGCGGTTTCCGGCCAACGATCCGATTGTCAATCACCTGTCGATCGCCCAGGCGCACATGCCGCGACCGAGCTCGTCGAGGTCGCGGGATTCACCTGTACCGCCGGAACCATTGGTCCGGCGTTCGATCAGTTCGACGACGGCAAGGGTGCTTGCCTTCCCTCGAACGACGCCACTGGAACGCGCAACGACCCCATCCGTGCGG
>DASXPO010000093.1:0-14449 GCA_036493535.1 Casimicrobiaceae bacterium | reverse complement strand
TTCGGACATTGATCCTTGGGCAGGCCGATCAGACCCGCGCGTCCGGCTTCGAGATGGACCATCCAGAATGCCGTGGCGTAGTACAGCAACGCCGGAACGACGGCCGCCTTGACGATTGTGACGTAAGGCAGGTTCAAGGTTTCCGCCATGATGAAGGCGACAGCGCCCATCACCGGCGGCATGATCTGGCCGCCCATGCTCGATGTCGCTTCGACGGCGCCTGCGAAGATCGGCGAGTAACCGAAGCGCTTCATCAATGGAATCGTGAATTGTCCGACAGTGAGAACGTTGGCAACCCCCGATCCGGAAATCGTGCCCATCATGCCGGACGAAATCACGGCGACCTTCGCGGGCCCGCCGCGCGCGTGTCCGACGAAACCGAGCGCGATGCTGTTGAACAGGTTGATCATCCCGGCATGCTCGAGAAAGCTGCCAAAGAGAATGAACAAAAAAATGTACGTCGCCGACACGAGCGTCGGGATGCCGAACAGACCTTCGGTGCCGAGAAAAAGTTGGCTCACGATCTGATCGAATCCGTAACCGCGATGCGCGATCACGCTCGGCAGAAATTGACCGAACAAGCCGTAGGCCAGAAACAATCCGCAGATCAGCGGAAGCGCAACGCCGAGTACGCGTCGCGCGGCCTCGAACACGAGCACGATGAAGATCGTGCCGACGACAAGATCCGCCGTGCTCGGATCCCCGGAGCGCTGGATCAGCTCGCTTTCGAAAATCAGGTGGTACAACGCGAGCGCGAAGGCGATCACCGCCAGCGCGGCGTCGTAGGACGCAATGCGGCGGCGGTCGACCGATTTCGCAATCGGATAGATCAAAAACGACAGCGCAAGCAAAAATCCAACATGGATCGAGCGCGTCGGCAGACTCGACAATGGACTGAAGCCCGCGATGACGAGCTGGTAGGTCGAGAAGGCGAGGGCGACGAACGCGACGGCTTTCGCCGCGTATCCCGTCAGCTCGCGTTTGGCGCCGGTCTCGTCGAACGGGGCGTCGACAGGTTGCAGCGGCGCGTTCTCGAGATCGGGTGTAGTCGCCATCGATAACCGACCGTGGAAAAGCTACCGGTTCACTTGAGTAGCCCGGCTTCCTTGTAATACTTCTCGGCGCCCGGATGCAGCGGCACGGGCATGCCTTCGAGCGCGTGCTTGGGATCGATCGCCTTCGCGGCGGAGTGTGCGGCGATGAGCGCGTCAAGGTTCGTCCATAGCGCCTTGGTCATTCCGTACACGACGTCGTTACTGACGCCCTCGTGCGTGACCAGGTAATTCTGTACCGCTGCCGAGGGAACGTCGCTCGCCTGCCCCCGATAGGTGTTCGCAGGAATCGTCGCCGGCAGATACGCAGGGTCATTTGTCTTCTTGACAATGTCGGGTGGAATCGGCACCACGACGATGTCGACCGATGTTGCGAGATCGCGCAACGCCGAGACGCCGAGTCCCGCCGACTGCAGCGTTACGTCGATCTGGCGGTTCTTCATCAATTCGACCGATTCGCCGAACGGGAGATATTCGACCTTGGCGAAATCCTTGTATTCGATTCCCGCGGCTTTCAAGATCACGCGCGCATTGAGCTCGGTGCCCGATTTCGGCGCACCGACCGAAATCTTTTTGCCCTTCAGATCGGCGAGGCTTTTGATGCCGCTATCGGCACGCGCGACGATCTGGATGTAGTTGGGATAAATGGCCGCGATACCGCGGAGCTTCTTGAGCGGCGTCTTGAACCCGGCGTCCTCGCTACCATTCCAGGCGTCGGATAGCGAGTCGCCGAGCGTGAAGGCGATTTCTCCGCGACCGGCTTGCAGCAAATTCAAATTTTCGACCGACGCCTTCGTCGCCTGGACCGAGGTCTTGACGCCGGGCATCGCCTTGCCGATGGCGTTGCCGAGCGCGACGCCAAGCGGATAATAAACGCCGCTCGTGCCGCCGGTCAGTACGTTGATGAAGGTATCGGCGGCGAAGGCGGATGACGCGATGGCGAACGCAAACAGCGATGCGACGACAGACGGCGCTCTCTTTCGTAACGACATCGTGATTCTCCTCGATTGATCAAGCGGCGAGAGCGGGGCACGCGCCGCGCGCTCGGCGGAACGCTATAGGCGATAATTATAGAGCACTGGTTTGCAGCGCCCGGAGCGCCACGGCGAGGTCACGATGCGCAAGATCGATGAGTTGTTCGGCCGCTACGATGCGTCGCATCGCAATGCAACGAACAAGGCGATCCATTGGATCTGCGTGCCGCTCATTGTCTGGAGTGTTCTTGCCGCCTTGTGGGCATGGACGCCGCTCGCCGCCTACGCCGTCATCGCGCTTGCGATCGCCTACTATGTCTCGATATCGCTGCCGCTCGCCCTCGGCATGCTGGCCTTTTCCACCGCAATCGTGCTGACCCTGATGGTAATCCCGAGCCATCTGCCGATCGTCGCGGCCATCGTGTTCGTCGCGGCGTGGATCGGGCAGTTCATCGGCCACAAGATCGAAGGCAAGAAGCCGTCGTTCTTCGAGGACCTGACCTTTTTGATGATCGGGCCGGCGTGGCTGCTGGGATTGGTCTATCGACGCTTCGGAATACCGTATTAGATTTGATCGTAAGCGTCGATCCGTCGCACGCCGGCGGCGTCGAGTGCGCGATGCAATTCGGCGACATGCTGATGCCCCGTCGTTTCGACGACGCAGATGACCCGCACGGCGGAGAGATCCGGTCCGCCGAATGCGCGATCGTGGATGATCTCGTTGATCGATGCGCCGGTCGACGCGATCACTTCGGCGAGTCGCGCCAGGCCGCCGGGCCGATCCGAAATCGATGCGGTGAACCGCGCGAGGCGCCCGTCGGCGACAAGCCCGACCTCGAGCACGCGGCCGAGCATCGTGAGATCGATGTTGCCGCCCGCCAGCACGAGCACGACGTTCTTGCCTTTCAGGTGATCGAGCTTGCCTGCGAGAAACGCCGCGAGAGGCGCGGCGCCGGCCCCCTCGACGACGCTTTTCTCGAGCTCGATCAACCGCAGGATCGCGAGCGCGATTGCCGCTTCATCGACGGTGACGACCGTATCGACCACGCGCTTCAGCACGTCGAAAGGCCGCACGCCGGCGCGCGGCACCGCGAGTCCGTCGGCGAGCGTTGGCGACAGCGTCACCTGGACCGGCTCGCCTGCGGTAAGCGCGGCGGAAAGGCATGCGGCGCCATCGGGCTCGACGCCGACCAGCTCGACCTCGGGGCGCATCGCGTCGACGACGGTACCGATGCCGGCGAGCAGTCCACCGCCGCCCACCGGGACGACGATCGCCTCGACGCCGGGCGTTTGCTCGAGTATTTCGAGCGCGATCGTCCCTTGTCCCGCGATGACCTGCGCGTTGTCGAAGGGGTGAATGAACGTCAGACCTTCGCCCGTTGCGATCGCTTCGGCCTCGACGCGCGCTTCATTGAGATCGGCGCCGTGCAGCACGACGCGCGCGCCGAACTGGCGGCAGCTCGTCACCTTGTTCAGCGCCGCGAATTTGGGCATCACCACCGTGACGGGAATGCCGAGCAGACTGGCATGATAGGCAATGCCTTGCGCGTGATTGCCCGCCGATGCCGCGATCACGCCGCGCTTGCGCGCGTCACCCGATAGTTGCAGCAACGCGTTCCGCGCGCCGCGCTCCTTGAAGCTTCCGGTGCGCTGCAGATAATCGAGCTTGCAATAGATCCGCGCGCCGGTGAGCTGCGACAACGGAATCGATTCGACGCAGGGCGACTCGTAGATGCCGCCGGCGATTCGATCGCGCGCGGCGACGATGTCCGCGAGCGTGACCATCGTCAAAACGGAAGCGACACACCCGGTTTGGCGGCGGTGAGAACGCGCCTGAAGTCGTTCTGGATGCGGGTCATCGCCGCCTGATCGTCCGCTTCGAAGCGCAAGACGATCACCGGCGTCGTATTCGACGCGCGGGCGAGCCCGAAGCCGTCTGCATACTCGACGCGCAGCCCATCGATGCGAATGATCTGTTTCGCCGCGGGGAACTGCGCGGTCTTTTGCAGCGTCTCGATCAGCGAATGCTGTTCGCCCTCGCGACACGCGATATTGAGCTCAGGCGTCGACATCGCGTCGGGCAATGCATTCAGCACCGCCGATGGATCGGCGTGCTTCGACAGGATCTCCAGCAACCGGGCGCCGGAATAAAGTCCGTCATCGAAGCCATACCAGCGCTCGCCGAAAAACGTGTGCCCGCTCATCTCGCCGGCGAGTGCAGCGCCTGTCTCCTTCATCTTCGTCTTGATGAGCGAATGGCCGGTTTTCCACAGCAGCGGCTTGCCGCCGTGCCGCTCGATCCACGGGGCGAGATTGCGCGTCGATTTCACGTCGTAGATCACCGTTGCGCCGGGCTTGCGCGACAGCATGTCGGCGGCGAACAGCATGAGTTGCCGATCCGCGTAGATGATCGTGCCCTCGCGGGTGATGACGCCGAGTCGATCAGCGTCGCCGTCGAATGCGAGTCCGAGCTCGCAGCGATCCGACTTCACCCGCGTGATGAGATCCTGCAGATTCTTCGGTTGCGAAGGATCGGGATGGTGGTTCGGAAACGTCCCGTCGACGTCGCAGTAGAGCTCGACGACATCGCACGACAGCCGCCGATACAGTTCGGGCGCGAACGCGCCCCCCACGCCGTTCCCGCAATCGACGGCGATCCTCATCGGTCGCGCGAGCTTGACGTCGCCGACGATTCGCTCGAAATACGCCGGCACGATGTCGTGCTGGCGATAACTGCCGGCACCGGTCTTGAGATCGTTCGCATCGATGCGCTTGCGCAAATCCTGAATGTCGTCGCCCGACAACGTGCGATCCGCGATCACCATCTTGAGTCCGTTGTAATCGGGCGGATTGTGGCTGCCGGTGACCGCGACGCTGCACCGCGTGCGCAGATGCTGGGCGGCGAAATACGTGATTGGCGTTGCGACCATGCCGAGGTCGACGGCATTCGCGCCAGCAGAGCGAATGCCGTCGCCGAGCGCAGCGCAGAGCTCGGGACCCGACAGCCGGCCGTCGCGGCCGATCGCAATCGTGTCGCAGCCGCGCTCGCGCGCGAGAGTGCCGAGCGCTTGTCCGATCACGCGGACAACGTCGGGCGTCAGCGTTTTTCCGACAATGCCACGAATGTCGTACGCCTTGAAGATTTCGGGAGCGATGAGCATCGGAAAAGCGAACCGGAAGACCAGCGATTGGTAAAGTTGCGCGCACCATCATACCGGCACGCACGCCGGCGCGCGCGCCGACGCTATACGCCGTGCTTGAAGAATTGCACGACGCGCTGCGGAAGCCAGCCAAGATTGCCGGGCGCAGGTCCGGTGAGAAAACCGGCGTGTCCCCCGTGCACCGGTTGCTCGAGCAAAACCTGCCGACCGACTTCATCTTGACCTGGCAGCGATACGGCGGGAATGAACGGATCGTTACGCGCATTCAAGACGAGCGAAGGCAACGCGATCGACTTGAGCCACGCCTTCGACGACGCGCGTGACCAGTAATCGCTCGCGCCGGCAAAGCCATGCAACGGCGCGGTGACGAATTCGTCGAAAGTCCGCATCGAATACGCGCGGCGAATACGCGCCGGATCGAGCGCGTGCGGAAACGCCGCCGCCATTGCAAGCGCCTTGGGCTTCAATGTGCGCAGGAACGCGTGCGTATAGATTCGATTCGCGCCCTTGCCGATCGCGATGCCCGCTGCGGTGAGGTCGAGCGGCGCTGAAATCGCCGCCGCTGCGGTCAGCAAATTCACCGCATCGCGCTCTACGCGACCCAGCCAATTCAATAGCGTCGATCCGCCAAGCGAGACGCCGACGGCGAAAAGCGTCGTATCGACCGAAACGCGCTCGCGAATCGCCGCGAGCATCGATCCGACTTCTTCGTGGTCACCCGAGTGATAGGCACGCGGCAGCCGATTCAATTCGCCGCTGCAGCCGCGAAAATGGGGGACGACGCCGCGCCAACCGATCGCGGCGAGATGATCGAAAAGTGCGCAGGCGTAATGCGATTGCGCGCTTCCTTCGAGCCCGTGAAACAGCACGACGACCGGCGCCGATCGTGACGAAGGATTATCGAACCAGTCGAAATCCCAGAAGTCGCCGTCGGTAATTTCGACACGCTCGCGACGGAGCCGAATCGGTGAACGGCGCAGCAGATAGGGCCAAATCGTTTGCGCGTGGGCGCCGATCAACCAGCCCGGTGCGCGGTACGGCGGAACGTTGTCGGTAATTACGTCGTCTCGCATCAACCGAGCGCGGCCTCGAGGCGCCGGACGATCGTCCTCAGCACTTTGATCCGCGCGAAGTACTTGTCATCTGCTTCGACCAGCGTCCACGGCGCAAGCTCCGTCGATGTGCGATCGACCATGTCGGCGACCGCTTGCTCATAGGCGCTCCATTTGGAGCGATTGCGCCAATCGTCCGGCGTGATCTTGAAGCGCTTGAACGGCGTTTTCTCGCGCGCCTTGAAGCGCTTGTATTGCTCGGCCTTGCTGACCTGCAGCCAGAACTTGCAGACGACCGCGCCGTCCTCGACGAGCTGCTCCTCGAACTGGTTGATCTCTTCGTACGCGCGGCGCCAGTCGAACTCCGAGCAATAGCCTTCCACCCGCTCGACCAGCACGCGTCCATACCAGGTGCGATCGAAAATCGTGATGCCGCCCCGCGGTGGAACGTTGCGCCAGAAGCGCCACAAATACGGATACAGCAACTCTTCGCTGGTCGGCGCCGCGATCGGCACGCTGACATACTGACGCGCGTCGAGCGCGCCGGTGATGCGGCGAATCGCGCCGCCTTTGCCGGCGGCGTCCGATCCTTCGAACCCGAGAATCAACGAGTGGTCGAGGAAGCGCTTGTGCCGCGTCAGAACGGCGAGCCGCGCCTGCCACTTGGCGAGCTGCACGTCGTATTGCGCACGCGCCACCCGTTGCGACAAATCGAGATCGCGCACCAGGCGAACGTTGTCGACCGCCGCCGGCGGTGGTCCGGGCGCGTGCGGACGCGGCTGGCGCTCCAACGCCGGCTGCGCCATGGCCTCGAGCAATACCTTGCCGACCGTCAAATGGCGATAGCGCTCGTCTTCGCCTTCGACGATCGTCCACGGCGCTTCGGCCGTCGACGTCTCGCGCAGCATTTCCTCCCAGAGTGGCCGGAGCTTCAGATAGGCGCGCGCGAGGCGGTAATCGAGCTCGAACGGAGGCTTGTGCAGGCCGGTCCTCTTGATGTCGTGTACGCGTTCGCGCAGCGCGGTCTTCGACAAGTGGATCCAGAACTTGAGCAGCGTGAACCCTTCGTCGAACAGCATCCGCTCGTAGGTGCGCGTTTCCTGCAGATAGAACTCGAACGCGGCCTTGTCGAGCCTGCGAGCGAGACGCGCGGCGACGAGCTCGGTGTACCACGCGTTCAGGAAGATGCCGATCCGCCCTTTGGGCGGCAATGCGCGCCAATATCGCCACGCGGGCGGTCGCGCCAGCTCTTCACAAGACCGCGGTCCGAACGCCACGACGCGAATGTGCCGCGGATCCATCCATTCGGTGAGCTTGTTCGCCGTTTCGCTTCGCCCGCCGCCCTCGACCCCGCTGATGATCAGGAGAACCGGCCCCTTCTTCGACTGCGAAAGGTCGTACTGCGCGTTCAGCAACGCTTCGCGCAGCCTCGGTTCCTGTTGCGCATAAGAAGCCTTGGAGATCGCGTGTCCGACTTCGGCGGATTCGAGCATCGTGTCGGTCCTCGCGTGGCGTCAATCCCAGAACGTCTTCGCGCGTGCGAAATCGCGCCACGCACGCGCAAGCTCGGGCGCCGCCAGCGTCGCCTGTGCGGCGGCCCAGCCCTGCAACAATGCGGCTGCGTTCGAATCGGGTCCGGCGATCTCGCGTGCAAGTCGCGCCGCGACCGCCGCGTCGTTCATGACGCCGAGCACGTCCTGCAATCGCGTAAGGGACTTGCGATACCTGCGCGCGCGCTTGCCGGGAAAAAGGTCGGCGAAGAATTCGGTTGCATAACGTAATTTCTTCGCGGCGATTCTTGCGGCGTGGCGCGCCTCTGCGGGCGCGGTCGGCAATCCTTCACCACGATGGAGCAACTTCTTCTGACGCCGGGCGAGGACGTGCGCCGCGAACTCGCGCGCGGCGGTCCCGGTCGACGGATCGGTGGCCGATTTGCCCGGCGCGGCGAATTCGGGTGTCGCCGCCAGGCCGCCTGCGCAGAGGATCAAGCCGACGAAACGTCGAGACGCGACCGCGTCGCGCGCGTTGACGCGTGCGCGCTTGCGTTGCGCGGCGACCTTGGCAGCCAAGGATCGGATCCCATGCAAGGCCGTCGGATCCGAACCCCGACGAAGGATCGGCAGCGTCTCGACCGCCAGCACGTCGAGATCGCGTGCGGTACCGAGTGCGCTCGCCAGCCATTTGACATCGGTGATCAAGCGCGACAGCGGTTCGGAGGTCACGAGACGCGACACCAGCGACAAGCATGCGCGGAGCCGCCGTGTGCCGATGCGCATCTGATGGATCCATTCCGGATCGTCGTCGCGCAAAAGTCCGTCGGCGTTGCCTTCGATCTGGCGCAGGCATGCCCGCATGATCGCGGCGAGCGCTTCGCCTGCGCTGCGATCGCGCGCAAGCTCGGCGTTCTCCGCGCGGACAGGCTTTGCGGTGTCGCCCGAGACGAGGCGCGTGCCACGCGCAGCTTTGCTGGCCGGCTCGAGAGATAATGGCAGGTCCAGCGCAAGCTCGGCGGCGAGCCGAAACAGTTGCGCGACATTTCCCGACGCCAGCTCGAGCTCGATTTCGCAGATTTCGAGATATCGTGGCGGACCGACTGCGCGCAGGGCGCCGACATCCACCGCGAGCACCGCGGTCGTGGCTTCCGGCAGCTCGAGCGGAATTTCGGTCCGGATGAATTCGGTGATGAATTTCGGCTCGAGTCCGCTTCGCGCCGCCTTCAGCAACAGGCGTCGCCAGGGCGTCGTTGCGAGACGCGTCGTGTCGAGCGGCGGTGCCTTCGGCGAGGTGCCGAGCGCCCATTCATACTCCGGGCGCGCGGCAAGTCCGCCACCGCTCGCTGCGTCCGGGGGACCTTTCGCCGTCTGAATCCATTTGCGCCCGTCGCGACGCAGCCGCACGCCGATGCCGGCGTTCGCGAGCCGAAGATTCGCCGTATCGAAATACGTTGACCGAAGCTTGCGCCGGCCTGCACGTCCCGATTTGTGGCGGGCGAGTGCCGGATGCCGCAGGAGCTGCGCAATCGCGCTCCGCGGTATCCGCAGCTTGATCTCGAGCTCGGCCGGCGGGGTCAAGCTCAACAATGGATCCCTCTAGGCGGAGATTGCGGTCTTCGCGCGCGCAGCGCGCCGAACATACGCTTCGCGGACGAGTGCGACGTCGTCGAGAAACGGACCGAGCTCGGAAAGCAGGAGCGCTTGCGGACCGTCGACCAGCGCTTCCGCAGGGTTCGGGTGGAAATCGACGAGCACCATGTTCGCGCCCGCGATGACGCCCTGCGCGACGACGTGAAAAATATCGAGCAGTCCATCGGGTGCGTCGGCGCGCGTGCCCACCGAATGCGATGGATCGACGCACACCGGCATCCGCGTCAGCCGCTTGACCACCGGCACGTGCGCGAAGTCGACGAAGTTGCGGTGCGGCTCGCCCATGTTCGTCTTCATGCCGCGCAGACAGAAGATCACTTTGCGATTGCCTTCGGTCGCGAGATATTCGGCGGCATTCAACGACTCGTCCAGCGTGATGCCGAAACCGCGCTTGATCAACACCGGGAATTCCTGTTGTCGTCCGACCAGCTTCAAGAGCTCGAAGTTTTGCGTGTTGCGCGTGCCGATCTGCAGCATGACGCCGGTCGGATTGCCGGTTTTAGCGAGCGCATCGCGAATCTCGTGGACGTGCGACTCATGGGTCACTTCCATTGCGATGACCTTGATGCCGTATTTGCCCGCGAGCTCGAACACATAGGGCAAACATTTCGCGCCGAAGCCCTGGAATGCATACGGCGAGGTGCGCGGCTTGTATGCGCCCATGCGGGTGCAAACTTGACCGTGCGACGCAAGCGCTTTCATCATCGCCTCGACCGACTCCGCGGAATCGACGGCGCAGAGTCCGGCGAACACGTGCAGCGAGTCTTGTCCGAAGTGAACGCCGTGGTAATCGAACGACGACGGTCGATCGTCACCTTGCTTATGGCGGCCCAGCACGCGATACGCTTCGGAGACGCGCACGACCTTCGCGACGCACGGCAACACCTGCATCTGCTCGACCGGCAGTGCGCCCGTGTTTCCGATCAGATAGATCTCCGTCAGCGTCACTTCGGAGCCGACTTCGCGATGAACCCGAAACTGGATGCCGGGAAGGCGCTCGAGCTGGCCGACCAGCACGCGGTATTCGGCCGACTCGGGAATGGTATTGGGCTCGAGGACGAGGATCATGGAAAGAAGGTTTTCCCGGAAATTCAGGTAATTGGCGCATTCTACCGCGCAAGCGCCGACCGGCGCAGCCTGGGCTGCTGCGCCGCACTATGGGGCCGGCGCAACACCCGGCTCCGACGGGCCGGCGAATTCGTTGCTTCGGCCGATCGGGTTGCCGTAGACTCGGCGGAATCCCCCGATTTACCAGAGCGTCCCGGGCGGAGCACCGATTTTCTCCCCGTCAAGTTTCGGAGGCGTCCTTGAAACGAATTCTGGCTTTGCTGATGCTGGGCACGTTCGCCGTTGTCGCTGCGCCGACGTTCGCAGCAGAGAATCCGCAACAGGAACGAATGAAGGCCTGCAATCAGGAAGCGGGTGACAAGAAGGGCGACGAGCGCAAGACGTTCATGAGCAGCTGCTTGTCGAACAAGAAAAAGGATGCGGACAACAAGATGGCGACGTGCAATACGAAATCCAAGGGCATGAAGGCCGACGAGCGCAAGAAGTTCATGTCCGATTGCATGAAAGGCTGAAACGTTTATGAGGAGCCGTCTTCTGTAGCGTGACGAGTTGCCGAATACGGTCGGGTGACCTCCTGTCCACCCGGTCGCAACTACAAGGCCGCGACGGCTATCTGGATCGCGGCCTTGTTTTTTGTGTCCGCCTAGTCAAGCCGCTTGCCGTTGGCGTTTGATCGCTTCGAGCGAATTTCAATTCGATTTTCGGACTAGCAAGCCTTTTAGATATTCGCCTTCCGGAAAATTGAGCGCGACCGGATGATCGGCGCTCGCCGACAGTTTTCCGACGATCGCAGCGTCGACGTCGGCGTCGATCGCCGCTCCGGCGATAATTTTCTGGAACAGGTCGGCGGAGATGCCGCCCGAGCATGAGAACGTTGCGAGCAGGCCGCCGGGCGCGAGAATCTTCAGCGCCCACAGATTGATGTCCTTGTACGCGCGTGCCGCGCGCTCGACGTGCGCAGCCGTCGGCGCGAACTTCGGCGGATCCAGGACGATCAGATCGAACGCGGCGCCGGTGTCGCGCAGTTGCCGGAGCTCGGCAAAGACGTTCGCCTCGCGCCAGGCCGCGCGATCGGCCGGCAATTTCGGATTGCGCGCCAGATTTTCGCGCGCCAATGCCAGCGCGTCGGCCGCGGTGTCGATCGACAGCACCGAAGCCGCGCCGCCCGCGAGCGCCGCGAGTGAGAAGCCGCCGGTATAGCAAAACGCGTTCAGCACGCGCTTGTCCTTCGCGAGATTGCGCACCCGCGTGCGATTGTCGCGCTGATCGAGATAAAAGCCGGTCTTTTGTCCTTGCGCAACGTCGACGGTGTAACACAATCCACCCTCGAACACCGTCACGGTCCGCGGCAACACGCCGGAGACGATTCCCGCTCGCGGCGCCAGGCCCTCGAGGGTTCGAACTTCGGCGTCGGAGCGCTCGTAGATCGCGCGAGCGCCCGTTACGGACATCAGCGTTTGCGCGATCACATCGCGCCATCGGTCGGCGCCGGCGGACAGAAGCTGAAGAACAACTACGTTGCCGTAGCGATCGGCGATGACACCCGGCAAGCCATCGGATTCCGCGTGGATCAGCCGAGCGCCGGTGTGCGTCGCATCTTGCAGTGAAATTCGCGCGGCCAGTGCGCGCCCGATCCGTCGCTCGAAGAATTGTGCGTTGATGCCTTCGTCGACCTCGAAGGACCACACGCGCGCGCGGATTTGCGATTCGGGCGAATATGCGGCGTAAGCTAAAAACTTCGCATCGCCGGTGACGATCTTGACCGTCTCCCCCGGCTTCGGTTGTCCGTCAACGCGTTCGATCGCGCCGGAGAAGATCCATGGATGGCGAAGGCGCAGCGATTTCTCTCGCCCCGGCTTGACCACCAGCGCGGGGATGACCGCCGACACGCCGCGCTATCCGAAAGCGACGCCGAAGAAATGCCCGATCGCGAACGTCATCGCGCCGGCGAACGTGCCGAGCGCGAGCATACGTCCACCCGAGTAAAGTGCATTGCGTCCGGTGAATAGCGACAACGTTGCACCGACGGCGAATAACGCCACGGTCGAGACGCCGACTGCCGCGACCAACGGCGTGCTGCCGGGCGCGATCAGATAGGGCAGCAGCGGCAATAACGCGCCCGCGGCGAAGGACACGAACGAGCTCGCCGCGGCCCCGAGCGGCGATCCGAGCTCGTCGGGATTGAGACCGAGCTCCTCGCGCGCGAGCGTATCGAGCGCATGCTCGGGATCGGCGACCATCCGCTGTGCGAGTCGCCCCGCCTCGCGCTTCGGCAATCCTTTGGCGGCGTAGATCAGCGCGAGCTCCTGCGCTTCGGCCTCCGGGTATTGCTTGAGCTCGTCGCGCTCGAGTGCGATCTGATGCTCGTAGAGCTCGCGCTGCGATTGAACCGACACATATTCGCCGGCCGCCATCGCGAAGGCGCCGGCCGCCACGCCCGCGATGCCGCTCAGGACAACCGTGTGCGGGTCGGTGGTAGCGCCTGCGACGCCGAGGATCAGGCTCGCGTTCGAGACGAGACCGTCGTTGACCCCGAATACGGCTGCGCGCAAATTCCCCCCGCCGCCCAGCCCGCGATGCCGCAACTCGATTCCGCCAATTACCGGCGGCACGTGCCCCGGCTCGCGCGCGGATGCAACGCCATAAACCGCCATGCCGCGCACTTTCATTGCCGCGAGAATTCCGCGCAAACGACGTGGCCCGAAACGTCCGACGAGCCACGCGACAAGACGGGCGCGCGCGTCCGGCGCAAACGGCGTAGGCGCCGGATGACCCTTCGCGGTGAGCTGCGCCCGCCAGATCGCCGCCTGCGCTTCCGCTTCGCCGGCGAGGCGGCGAAAGAGCTCGGCGCGTACTGTGCCCGCTTCGGCCGCCGCACAGGCACGATAGAGATAGGCGGAGCGCTGCTCCTCGGTCCAGCTTTCGAGCGGGTTCATCCGGCCTTCCTTGCGCCGTTACGCGGTCGCAATGGCGTCGATGCGCGCCATCACATCATGGGACAGTTTGGGCACTACGTTCAGCGCTTGCATATTTTCCTTGATCTGCGAAGGACGGCTCGCGCCCGTGATGACCGTCGACACGTGCGGATTCTTCAAGCACCACGCGAGCGCCAGTTGCGCGAGCGTACAGGACAACTCCTGGGCGATCGGCGCGAGCGCGCGCACTTTGGCCAACTTTGCGCTGTCCTGGACGCGCTCCGCGAGCCACTCGTAACCCTTGACCGCAGCGCGCGAATCGGCCGGCACGCCCGCGTTGTACTTGCCGGTCAAGAGTCCGGACCCGAGCGGACTCCACGTGGTCGTTCCGAGACCGAGGTCCTCGTAGAGCCGCGCGTACTCTCGCTCGACACGCTCGCGATGGAATAGATTGTATTGCGGTTGCTCGGTCACCGGCTTGTGCAAATGGTGGCGCTCGGCAATCTGCCACGCGGCCATGATGTCGGCAGCGCTCCATTCCGACGTGCCCCAATACAAAGCCTTGCCGGCGTCGATCATCGAATGCAGTGCCCAAACCGTTTCCTCGATTGGCGTGTCGGGATCGGGGCGGTGGCAGAAGACGATGTCGACATAGTCGAGCTGCAGGCGCTCGAGCGAGCCATCGATGGCCTGGCGCAGATATTTGCGGTTCAGCGTATTTTTTTCGTTGGGATTGTCGTTCAAGCCCCAGAAAAACTTGGTCGAAATGATGTACGACGAGCGCCCCCACCCCAGACGCTTCAGCGCCTCTCCCATGATCGATTCCGCATTGCCCTTCGCGTAGACCTCCGCATTGTCGAAAAAATTCACGCCGGCATCGAACGCGGCCGCCATGCATTCGCGCGCTGCGCTTTCGCCGAGCTGATTGCCGTATGTCACCCACGAGCCGAACGACAGTTCGCTCACTTTGAGGCCGGAACGTCCGAGCCTGCGGTAATTCATCGTGAATATTCGGCTTTGGCGATGTCTTCGGAGGAAGACGCGGAAGGCTAGAATCGCGGCACTGATTGTAACCGGAAGGACA
>DASXPO010000092.1:0-9884 GCA_036493535.1 Casimicrobiaceae bacterium | reverse complement strand
GAGCGCCATCAGCGACAGGTTGTTGAGGCTGAATCCCGACACGTACATGACGCCGAACGTTCCGATCAGCGACACCGGCACCGCGACGCTCGGAATCAGCGCGGCGCGTACGTTGCGCAGGAACAGGAACACGACGAGGATGACCAACGCGACCGCGATGACGAGCGTGCGCTCGACCTCGCGCAGCGATGCGCGGATGCCGGGCGTGCGATCCATCATGATCTGCATGTCGATCGCCTCCGGAATCGAAGCGCGAAGCTGCGGCAGCACCTCGCGTACGCGATCGAGCGTTTCGATAATGTTGGCGTTCGGCTGCTTGTTCAGGATCAGCAGGATCGAAGGCTTGCCGTTGGCGCTGCCGTCGTTGCGCAAGTCCTGCACCGAATCGACGACGTCGGCGACATCGCCCAAGCGCACCGCCGAATTGTCCCGGTACGCAACGATCAGCGGAATGTAGTCGGCGGCGATTTTGGCCTGGTCGTTCGCGCCGATCTGCCAATGGGCCGTATCGTCCTCGAGCGCGCCCTTTGGCCGATTCGCGTTCGTCGCCTGGATCGCCGCTCGAACCTGCGCGGTGCTGATCCCATACTTGTTGAGCGCCGCGGGATTCAGCTCGACGCGCACGGCCGGCAACGAGCTGCCGCCGACGGTCACCTGTCCGATGCCTTCGATCTGCGAAATCTTCTGCGCCAGCACCGTCGATGCGGCATCGTAGATCTGGCCGCGCGTCATCGTGTCGGACGTGAGCGCGATGATCATGATCGGCGCATCGGCCGGGTTCACCTTGCGATACGTCGGATTGTTCGGCAGGCCGGACGGAAGCAGACTGCGTGATGCATTGATCGCCGCCTGCACGTCGCGCGCGGCGCCGTCGATGTCGCGATTCAGATCGAATTGCAGCGTGACCCGCGTCGATCCGAGCGACGAGGACGACGTCATTTCGTTGACGCCGGCGATTCGACCGAGCGCACGCTCGAGCGGCGTCGCGACCGTGGCAGCCATTGTCTCCGGACTGGCTCCCGGGAGACTGGCCTGAACCGAGATCGTCGGAAAATCCACTTGCGGAAGCGGCGCGACCGGCAGCAAGCGAAATGCGATCGCGCCGGCCAGCGCGACGCCGATCGTCAAGAGCGTCGTCGCGACGGGCCGATCGATAAAAGGTTGCGACAAGTTCACGGTCGCGTGCCGTTCATTCCGCCGCGCGGGGCGCCGCGACGACGGCTGGCGTCCTTCGGAATCGGCGCGCCAGACGATCGAAGGCGAGATAGATGACCGGCGTCGTGAACAGCGTCAACACTTGGCTCACGATCAGGCCGCCGACCATCGTGAGCCCGAGCGGATGTCGCAGCTCCGAACCGACGCCGGTGCCGACCATCAGCGGCAGCGCACCGAGCAACGCGGACATCGTCGTCATCAGAATCGGTCGAAAACGCAAAAGCGAAGCCTCGTAGATCGCGTCGCGCGGCGCCTTGCCCTCCACGCGTTCCGCGTCGAGCGCGAAGTCGATCATCATGATCGCGTTCTTCTTCACGATGCCGATCAGCAGGATGATGCCGATCACCGCGATGATCCCGAGATCGGTGCCGGTCAGCAGCAATGCGAGCAACGCGCCGACCGCGGCGGACGGCAGCGTCGACAGGATCGTCAGCGGATGGATGTAGCTCTCGTAGAGCACGCCGAGCACGATGTACATCGTCACGACGGCGGCGAGAATCAACAGCAGCGTGTTATCGAGCGACGCCTGAAACGCGAGCGCGGCACCCTGGAAGCTCGTGCGAATCGACGGCGGCAGGCCGATTTCAAGCTCGGCCTGACGAATCGCCGCGACGGCGGGACCGAGCGATGCGCCGGCCGCGAGATTGAACGAGATCGTCGTAGACGGAAACTGCCCCAGATGGTTGATGACGAGCGGCGACGTGCGGCGTTCGATGCGCGCAACCGTCGACAACGGCACCTGTGCGCCCGACGACGTCGGCACGTGGAGATCGTTGAGCGCGCCGGGTCCCGCCTGGTATTCCGGCTTCACTTCGAGGACGACGCGATATTGCGCCGCTTGGGTAAAGATCGTTGAAATGAGTCGCTGACCGAACGCGTTGTAGAGCGCGGTATCGATCGCGGCTGGCGTGATGCCGAGCCGTCCCGCCGCGTCGCGGTCGATGACGACGTATGCCTGCAATCCCTGGTCTTGCGCATCGCTCGCGACGTCGGCCAGCGTCGGGAGCGACGCCAGTTTGTCGACGAGACGCGGCGTCCATTCGGTCAAATCCTCCGGACGCGCGGATTCCAGCGTGAACTGATACTGCGTGCGCGAAACGCGATCCTCGATCGTCAGGTCCTGCACCGGTTGCATGTAGAGCGCGATGCCCTCGACATTCGCGAGCCGCCGTTGCAGTCGTCGAATAACCCCGGCCGCGTCACGATCCCGCTCGCTCTTCGGTTTCAGGTTGATCAACATCCGGCCGCTGTTCAACGTCGCGTTCTGGCCGTCGACGCCGATGAACGACGAAAGGCTGTCCACGGCGGGGTCTTCGAGGATAGCGCTCGCCAGCCGCTGCTGGCGCTCGGCCATTGCCGCGAAGCTGACCGATTGCGGTGCGTCGGAGATGGCTTGAATGATTCCCGTGTCCTGAACGGGAAAGAAGCCCTTCGGCACGGCGATGTAGAGAAGCACGGTCAGCACGAGCGTCGCGAGAAAGACGAGGAGCGTCGCGAATTGCCGGTCGAGCACCCAACTCAGCATCTGTCCGTAGCGCGCGATCACGCGATCGAACACGTGCTGGCTTCTGCGATAGAACCATCCCTGCTGCTCTTCCGGCACGCGTCGCAACAGCCGCGCGCACATCATCGGCGTCAAGGTCAGCGAAACGACCGCCGAAATCAGGATCGATACCGCCAGCGTGATCGCGAATTCGCGGAACAGTCGTCCGACGACGTCGCCCATGAACAGCAACGGAATCAGTACCGCGATCAGCGATATCGTCAGCGAAATGATCGTGAAGCCGATCTGCTTCGAGCCCTCCAGCGCCGCTTCGAGGGGCGAATCGCCGCGTTCGACGAAGCGCGAAATGTTCTCGATCATGACGATCGCGTCGTCGACGACGAACCCGGTTGCGATCGTCAACGCCATCAACGTCAAATTGTTGATGGAGAAGCCCGCGAGATACATGATGCCGAAGGTGCCGATCAGCGACAGCGGCACGGCGACGGCGGGAATCACCGTCGCGGGAACGCTTCGCAGGAACAGAAAGATCACCATCACGACGAGTGCGACCGCCAACATCAGCTCGAACTCGACGTCGCGAACCGACGCGCGAATGGTCGTCGTGCGATCGGTCAGGATGCGGACATCGACGGAGCTCGGCAGCGTCGCCTGCAACGTCGGCAGCAGCTGCTTGATCCGGTCGACGACCTCGATGACGTTCGCGCCGGGCTGACGTTGGATGTTGATGATGATCGCCGGCGTGTCGTTGGCCCATGCGGACAAGCGCGCGTTCTCCGCGCCATCGATGACATCGGCAACATCGACGATGCGGATCGGCGCGCCGTTCTTGTAAGCGACGATCAAATTCTTGTATTCGTCGGCGGACTTGAGCTGATCGTTGGCGTCGATCGTCGAGGCGCGAGTCGGGCCGTCGAAGCTGCCCTTTGCCTGGTTGACGTTGGCGCCGGCGATCGCCGTGCGCACGTCGTCCATGCTGAGCCCGTTCGCCGCCAGCGCGCGCGGATTGATTTGCACGCGCACGGCGGGACGCTGTCCGCCGCCGGTGCTGACGAGTCCAACACCCGGAAGCTGCGAAATTTTCTGCGCAACCCGCGTGTCGACGAGATCGAAGACCTTGGGCAGCGTCAACGTCGGCGATGAGACCGACAGCGTGAGGATCGGCGCGTCCGCCGGATTGACTTTGCTGTAGATCGGCGGCTGCGGCAAATCGGTCGGCAACAGATTGGACCCGGCATTGATCGCCGCCTGCACTTCCTGCTCGGCGACATCGAGCGCGAGCGACAGACTGAATTGCAGCGTGATGACGGATGCGCCCGCGGAGCTGACCGACGACATCTGATTCAACCCCGGCATCTGTCCGAACTGTCGCTCGAGCGGCGCGGTCACCGATGAGGTCATCACATCGGGGCTCGCCCCCGGATACAGCGTGACCACCTGGATCGTCGGGTAGTCGACTTCGGGCAGCGCCGAAATTGCCAAGGTCCGATAGGCGACGATGCCGGAGAGCAGTATCGCCAGCATCAACAGCGACGTCGCAACGGGACGAAGGATGAAAAGCCGGGACGGATTCACTTCGGCGGCGCCTCGCTGCCCTTGCCGCCGCCCTTGCGGCCGCCCTCGCCCGGCTGACGCGGGCGCCGTTGCGTTTTATCGGCAGACGCGGGGGCGGGCGCGCCGCGCGTGACGGTTTCCACCTTCGCACCTTCGCGCAGACGATCGGTACCGTCGATGACGACAACTTCTCCCGGCGTGACGCCGCTGTCGATGACCGCGTTCTCGCCCTCGATCGGTCCGACTTTCACCGGTCTTACCGTGACGGTCTTGTCGTCCTTGACCACGTAGACAAACGTTCCGGGCGCGCCACGCAGAATCGCCGCAGTCGGAATGATCGTCGCGCCATGAAGCGTGTCGAGCAGCATCCGCACGTTGACGAATTGATTCGGGAACAACGCGCTGTCGTCATTGGGGAATGCCGCCTTGAGCTTGATCGTCCCCGTGGCGGTGTCGATCTGATTGTCGATCGTGATCAGCTTTCCGGTTGCGAGCTTGCGCGTTTGATTGCGATCGTACGCATCGACGATCGGCGGGTCGCCTTCGGCCAAGCGCCGTTGAACGCGCGGTAGATTGGATTCCGGGATCGGGAAAATGACATCGATCGGCTGCACTTGCGTGATCACGACGAGGCCGTTCGTGTCGGTCGCGTGAATCATGTTGCCGGCGTCGACCTGCCGCAGGCCGAGCCGACCCGCGATCGGCGCGACGATTTTCGTGAACGAAAGCTGCAACTTGGCGTTGTTGACCTGTCCCTGGTCGCTCGCGATCGTCGCTTCCGATTGGCGCACCAGCGACGCCTGCGTGTCGACCTGCTGGCTCGCGATCGAGTCTTGCTTCAGCAACGTGCGATAACGCTCGAGATCGACTTGCGCATTCGCGAGCAGCGCCTGGTCCTTCGCGAGCTGTCCGTTCATTTGCTCGAGTTGCACCTGGAACGGACGCGGATCGATTTCGGCGAGCAATTGGCCCGCCTTGACGACTTGGCCCTCGTTGAACAGAACGCGCAGCAATTGGCCGTCGACGCGGGAGCGCACAGTCACCGTGCTTCGCGCCGTCACCGTGCCGAGCGCATTCAGGTAAATGTCGAAATCGCCTTGCCGCGCGGCCGTCGTGGCGACGGGCGTCGGCCGCGACGCATCGCCGCCGCCCCCACCGCGACGCCCCGACGGCGCCCCGCCTTGCGGATTGCCCGCAGACGGCGTTCCACCCTGCCCCCTGCCGTCGGCGGCGTTGCGCGATCCGCCGAAGTAGTACCCGCCAATCGCGACAGCGACCGCAATCAGCGCGATCGCGGCGGTTGTAATCCACAAACGTGATCGTCTTCGCGGGGGTGTGTCAGGAGGAGGTGGTGAAACGGCGGGCATCTCGAGACCTGTTGTTGTGGCACATCGGATGAGCGGAGCCGGCGGGCCGGCCCAGAGCGCGGCACCGCGGGCTCAAATCAGAGTCGCGGCAGCGCGGATTGTTCTGCAATTCGAGCTGCGGGTGCGGTTAAGCAAGCGCCCATTTTGCAAGCAAACGTTTCATTTTCACGGACTTATCGGTTGAACACCGGCGATTTCTCGCCAGCATAAACCGTCGGACCATGATCGGGTCGATCCTCGAGAGCGGCCATGTGATTGCCATGACGCCGGCATGAGATACTTATCGTGAGGAGATCGCGCGAAAAGGGGACCGTCGATGCTTCAACCGGCCCACGTCGGCCATCTTGCATTGCTGCGGGCGTTGATCCGCGACGGCGCCGCCGAGGGCAGTTTCGATCGCGGATTGGCCGCCGAATCCGACGAGGCGGCCGACTTCTTCGACAAGCTGAAACGCGCGCTCGTCACCGGCTATTTCGTCGAGCAGGATCCGCGTTCGGGCAGGATCGAGACCATTGCGGTCCCCGGCTACGTGTTCTGGCCCGACGATCGGCACAGCGGGCTACCGCCCATTGGTTTCGGATTGTTCCGCGCGCTCGAAGGCGGTTATGAGCTGTGGCTCGCCGGACTGGAATTCACCAAGCGCGGTGGCGGCCATGGACGGTCCCTGTTGGCATCGCTGATGTCGACGCCGCCGGGTCAGAGGACTTACGTGGTGCGCATGCAACGCACGTCACGTTACGTTAAGACCGTCACCCACCTGCTCGATACGCTCGGCTTCGACGCGATCGGCGATACGTCACGCCTTCGCTGGTTCATGCGCCGGGACGCGCCGGTCGCGCTGTCGGCGCGCATACGCGGCGCCGTGAACGCGCGTCGGGCTCCTGCCTAGGCTCGGCTCGTTGCCGATTTCGTGAACGTTGCCGGGATCCCGTGCTCGACGGCATGCCCCGCCTCGATCCACGCATTGAGGCCGCCGACCAACGGCCGCACGCGTTTCAGTCCTTTGCCGAGCAAGATCTGTGCGGCGCGGCGCGCCGATTCCTCGTTGGGGCACGCGCAATACAAGATGATGTCCTGATCGGTCGGAAAATCGTCGGCGCGTGAGATTGCGTCGAGGTCGAGCATGCGCGCTCCGGGAATATGCGGCCGCGACTGATGCGCGAGGCGTGAGCCGACGTCGACGACGAAGGGCCGCGACTCTCCCGACAGCAACTCGCGGAACTCGTCGATCGTGATGCGCGCCGCATCGACGTAGCGGCCGAGCCGATAGCGTTCGAAGGCCTTGACGCCGATGTAGCTCGCGAGCGCTGCGACAACGACGGTCAATGCGAGTGCCGCATGCTCGGCCATCCAGCGCAGGACGACGTCGATTTGTTGCGCGAATACGTACCCGACGCCCATGTACGCGCCGACCCAGAGCGCCGCGCTTGCGAGCGATGCCACCGCGAAAGCGCCGAACGGCATCTTGAGCGCGCCGGCGATCGGCGGTCCGACGGTGGAGAATCCCGGCACGAATTTCGACACGACGACCGAAAAGAAGCCCCAGCGTTCGAAAATGCCCTCGGTCTCGCGTACGCACGTATCGGGCGACAGCGAGACCCGGCACAGAAACCGCAGAACCGGGTAGCCGTAACGGCGTCCCGCCGAGAACCAGAGAATATCGGCGATGAGCGAGGCGATGACGGCAAGCGCGAACGTCGCCATTCCGTTCAGATGCCCCTGCGCCGCGATCGCGCCCGCCACCATCATCGTCGGCACCGAAGGAATCGGCAGCCCCAGTTGCTGCAGAAAGACATTCACACCGACGATCAGGCTGCCATGGGCCTGAAGTTGCTCGAGAATCGCGTCCACGTTCGATGCCTCGCTTGTCGCCGTTAACGGGAAATTTCGCCGAATGACCGCTTTGCTATAGGCGGCACATGGTTGCGAATGCCGATTTTGCAATGCCCCTCGTACTTTTGCAGCGGGTAGGCCAAAATCCCAGGTGCGCGTTTGCTTCGATCGCGGCATCTCGCCGCAAAGCGCGCGCTATCGGGAGCGAGACAATGGAGACCACCGAATCGCCGTCGCTGCCTGGATCGCCCACACCGGATCTGCAGGGAGCCGGTCCGCCGCGTCGTCTGCCGTCGGGTGCGGGCGTCGCGCTCTGGAGCGAAGCGTGGCGCATTTTCAGCGCCGCGCCCGGTGCGTGGATCGTCATTCTGATCGTCTACGTGCTGATCTCCGTCGGGCTCGCGATCATCCCCGTCGTCGGCCATCTCGCACATCTCGTACTGACGCCGGTGTTCATCGGCGGCATCATGCTCGGCTGTCATGCGCTCGCTCGCGGCGAGCCGCTGTCGATCGCACATCTGTTCGAAGGTTTCAAGAACGGCCGCTTTACGCCCCTCGCGATTCTCGGCCTGCTGCTTCTCGCGATCGCCATCGTATTCGGCATCGTGATGTTCTTCGGGCTGTTGATGTCGTTCGGCATGTCGGGGCTGAGCGCGCTTGCGGGCGACAGTGATCCGCTGCGCATATTGAACGCGATGGGAATGGGGTTCATCGTCTTGTTGCTGATTGCGCTCGCCGGCGGCATGTTGATCGCGATGGCGTTCTGGTTCGCGCCGGCGCTCGTGGCGCTGAGCGGCGAGGAGCCGTTCGCTGCACTTCAAAAAAGCTTCAGCGCCTGCTGGACGAACTTCGTGCCGTTTCTGATTTATAGCTTGATCTACATCGCGCTTGCGATCGTCGCGTCGATTCCGTTCGGTCTCGGCTGGCTGGTATTGGGGCCGATGATTGTTGCCAGCATCTACGCCGGGTGGCGGCAGATTTTCAGCAGATGAATGCGCCACTCAGTGCGCCCTCAGTGGGCTTTATCCCAGTTCGGCCCATGCCCGACATCGACGACCAGCGGCGTCTTGAGCGTCGCGACGCTTGTCATCAGCGGCGGTAATTCACGCTCGACGCGCGGCAGCTCGATGTGCGGCACTTCGAGCACGAGCTCGTCGTGCACCTGGAGGATGAGCCGAGTCGTGAGTTTTTCGCGTTCGATCCACCGCTGCACCGCGATCATCGCGAGCTTGATCAGATCGGCGGCCGTGCCTTGCATCGGCGCATTGATCGCCGCACGCTCGGCGCCGGCCCGGCGCGGTCCGCTCGCTGCCTTGATATCGGGCATCCAAAGCCGGCGGCCGAAGACCGTTTCGACATAGCCTTGTTCGCGGGCAAACTCGCGGGTGCGTCGCATATACGCGGCGACGCCCGGATAACGCGCGAAATATTTGTCGATGAACTGCTGCGCCGCCGAGCGCTCGATGTCGAGTTGCGTCGCAAGGCCGAACGCGCTCATGCCGTAGATCAAGCCGAAGTTGACGGCCTTGATGTAACGGCGCTGATCCGCCGTGACGTCCGGGGCCGGCACGCCGAAAATCTCGGCCGCCGTTGCCCGATGAATGTCGTGCCCCTCCGAAAATGCCTTCAACAGTGCGGCATCCTCGGAAAGATGCGCCATGATCCGGAGTTCGACTTGCGAGTAGTCGGCCGACACGAGCACGTGATCTTGCGACGCGATGAATGCTTCGCGGATGCGCCGGCCTTCGGCGGTGCGCACCGGAATGTTTTGGAGATTCGGATCGGTCGAGGCGAGTCGTCCAGTCACCGCGGTCGCTTGACCGTACGTCGTGTGCACGCGTCCGGTGCGCGCGTTGACCATCAGCGGCAGCTTGTCCGTGTACGTCGATTTGAGCTTCGAAAGCGCACGATGATCGAGCAGAATTTTCGGCAACGGATAGTTCGCCGCCAACTCCTGCAGCACTTCCTCGTCGGTCGATGGCTGGCCGGTCGCGGTTTTTTTGATGACCGGCAACTTCATCCGCTCGAATAGCACTTCGCAGATCTGTTTCGGCGACCCGAGATTGAATGGCCCCCCGGCGGTCTGATACGCCTGCTGCTCCAGCGCCTGCATCCGTTCGCCGAGCGAACGGCCGTGCCGCAAAAGCAGCGCGGAATCGATGAGGACGCCGTTGCGCTCCATTCGAAAAAGCACGTCGCGGACCGGAATCTCGATATCCGAATAGATGTGCGCCAGCGCAGGATCCTCCGCGATCCTCGGATAGAGCGCGCGATGAAGCCGAAGTGCGACGTCGGCATCCTCGGCCGAGTATTCGGCGGCACGGTCGACCGGGACCTGCTCGAACGGAATGCGACTCGCGCCTTTGCCCGTGACATCGTCGTAGCTCAGCGTCTTGAGATCCAGGTGCCGC
>DASXPO010000091.1:0-18128 GCA_036493535.1 Casimicrobiaceae bacterium | reverse complement strand
CGAATGACTCGGCTCTCCAGGAGGGGAAAAATGTGCAGAATGTGCGATGAAGGAAAACCGCAGGACCATTCAACTGCGCAACATGCATCTCGACGCGATTTTCTGAAGGCCTCGACGGCGACTGCGGCCGCTGCCGCGACGGTCAATTTGTTCAATGCGCCTCGCGCGTCGGCGCAAGGCGATTCTCAGGGAAACGCCGATGCGCCGGTGGACACCGGCAAGCCTGGGCGGCGCTACATCATTCGCGGCGGCGCCGTCATGTCGATGGATCCGAGCGTCGGCGATTTTCCGCAGGCCGACGTGCTGATCGAGGGCAAGAAAATCGTCGCGATCGCGCCCAATATCCCGCAGGCCGGCGGCGCGACGCAAATCGACGCGCGCGGCCGCATCGTGATGCCGGGGTTCATCGATACGCATCATCATCAGTTCGAAACGGTGTTGCGGAGCTTCCTCGCCGACGGCGTTCTGATCAAGGACAATTCGGGCTCGGCGAGCGGCAGCACGACTTACTTCGAATACATCCTGTTGACGTTCGCGCCGGTCTTTCGGCCGCAGGACGTATACATCAACGAGGTGTTCGCCGGCTTGAGTCAACTGGACGACGGCGTCACGACCGTGCACGACGTTTCGCAAATCCACCATTCACCCGAGCACTCCGATGCGGCAATCCAGGCGCTGTTCGATACCGGTCGCCGTGCCGCCTTTGGCTATTTCGAAAGCGCGGGCAACGCTGTACTGGGCACCAATCCCGGCAATAAATATCCGCAGGACGCGGTCCGTATCAACAAGCAATGGTTCTCGTCGACCGATCAGCTCGTCACGATGATCATGGGCGGCGAGGTCTATCTCGGGGACGCGACGACCGAGCAGTCCTGGAAGATCGGCCGTCAGCTCGGCCTGCAGGTTGCCGCGCACATTCTCTCGCCGTTCGGCATTCGTCCGACAATGGACGCGCTCGCGGCCGGCACGGGCGGCATCAATCACGACATCGGAATCGGCGCCGACAACTTATTCATCCACATGACGGGAATGTCGGACTTCGCATGGCAAAAGGTCCGCGATGTCGGCGCGCAAGTCTCGCTCGCCGTGCCGATCGAGATGAACATGCGTCACGGCACGCCGCCGGTCGTCCGGATGCAAAGCTTGAGCACGCCGCAACATCCGTTCGAGCCTTCGCTTTCCGTCGACGTGGAATGCACGCTGACCGCGGACTTCTTCACGCAGATGCGCTCGTGCATGAATCTGCAGCGGATGATTGTGAACGCGATGATTCTGGATAGCCCGAATGGAAATCAAAATCTGCCGAATCCGCTCGATTGGGGACTGCCGCAATCGGCGGTCACCGTTCCCGGAGCGTTCCCGTATTGGCCGACGCCTGCCGCCGGCATACCGGCCCCGCTGACGACGCGCGACGTGCTCCGCTACGCGACGATGAACGGCGCGAAGGCGCTGCGCCTGGACGGCAAGGTCGGGTCGCTGACGCCCGGCAAGGAAGCGGACATCATCATCCTCGATGCGACGGCGATCAATGTCGCGCCGCTCAATCAAGTGCCCGGCGCAGTCGTTTCGCTGATGGATCGCACCAACGTCGAGACGGTGATCGTCGCGGGCAAGATCCGCAAATGGAAGGAACGTCTGCTCGATTTCAACATCGACAAGCTCCGCAACGATCTCGAGAATTCGCGCGATTACGTCTTCAGCGCAGCGGGTGTTCGGCAGAACCTATTCGGTCCCCAGTAAGAACGGATTGCCGCCACCGCCTCGAGGGTGGCGGTGTCCGTTGCATCCGGCGGATTGCCGCCCCGCCTCGAGGGTGGCGGTGTCCGTTGCATCCGGCGCGACTTTTGACCTTGGACAAATGGTCTGCGGCACATCGGATGGCCTTTCGTGAGATGCTGCTGCGCGATGGCGGCGACACGACGTACGGAATCGGTGTCAGTCGACGGCGAGCACGTCGAAGAATTGCGCGCGATCGCGCAGCGCATGGGCGGGAGCCACGGCGCAAGCAAGTGCAAGCTGCTGCGTCATGCGGCGAACCTCTCGCTGACGAGCATCGATGCGCTCGTCCCATACCACGATGTCCTGCTGTTCATGCTCGCCCATCCCGAGACAGCGGCGATGCGCAAGGCTGCCGCGAGCGAGCTTTCGCGCGTCGCCGACGCGGCGCGGGCCGTCAGCACTGCCGGAACCGCTCGCGCACGCGCAAAGATGCGCGGCAGCGGGATCGCGTGGTCGTCGATCACCATCGCGTTCAGCCACGCTATCGCCCGCTGGCTCGTCGAGCGGTATCCGAGCTGCGTCGAAATCGATTCGTTGAGCGAGTCCGGTTCTTTGCTTGTGGACTGCCTGAGGCAGGCGCTTCCGCCGCTGGAATTCGACCTCGTCGAATCGTACGAGGATGCGCCCGATGCACTGATCGCCGAAACTGCGCGTCGATCGAAGGAAGGCCGACTCGGATGGCTGTTGAAGCAATTCGAGCGCGTCCCTTGTTCTGCGGCGTTGCGCGCGACGCTATTCGACCTGCTGCAAGTTTTTCTTAGCCTCAACCCGCGAGACGAAGCGATCTCGCGTACCTTCGCGCGCGGATTGCCGGCCGCGATCTACTACCATCGCGGTCCATTGCTGCGGAAGGTCGATGTTGAATCGCTGGTCAAGAAATCGTTACCGGCGGCGCAACGGTTGTCACAGGACGAGCGTTTACATCTGATCGATGTCGGACGCGCCATCCTGGCGATGCTCGGGCGCGAAACCGATCCGCTCACCCACGCCGACCCCCGATACATTCGGTATTACACGCTGGAGCGCGGCGTAGCGATCGCGCTTTACAGCGCTCGCCCCGGTCAGCGCAATCCGCTCGATTCGCACATCGGGTATGTACTCTTCAAGAACACGGTGCCGATTGCATATGGAGGCGGCTGGCCGTTCTTCGGCACGTGCAAGATCGGCATCAACATCTTCGCGCCATTTCGCGGCGGCGAATCGACCTTCGTCATGGCGTCGATCTTGCGCGTCTATGCGCGGCTTTTCGCGGTTGATCGATTTGTCGTCGAACCCTATCAATTCGGAGCCGGCAACCGTGAAGGACTCGAGTCGGGCGCGTTCTGGTTCTACTACCGCCTCGGTTTTCGACCGGAAGACATGGGAGTGCGCGATCTGGCGTCGCGCGAATTCGAGCAAATGCAGCACCAGCCGGGCTATCGATCGCCGCTCGCCGTGCTGCGAAGATTTACGCGCTCGGATCTCGAGCTTGTCGTGGTTCCGGGCGCGCCAGCGGCGTGTGATCCGGCCGACTTGAGTCGGGCCACGACGGCGTGGATCGGCGAGCGTTTCCACGCAGATCGAGGGCGCGCCGAAGCCTTCGCCTTGAAACGCGTTTCCTCCGCGCTCGATCCGGGTGAAACTCTGCGATGGAACGGTGACGCACAAGACGCATTGCGCGCCATGGCGCCGCTGCTGGCACAAATCGCCGATCTTCGCGCGTGGCCGTCACGAGACAAGTCCCGCCTCGAGGCGCTGATTCGCGCCAAGGGTGGAGACGAGTACCGCTATTTTGCGCTGATGGCGGGTTTTGTGAGGTTGCGCAATGCATTTGCCGGTATCGCGTCACGCGCGCCGGCCTAGTCCTTCGGATCGTCTACTGCACCGATGGAAGCGGTGTCGCGCGGTCGTACGACGCAGCGGACACCAGGTTGCAGTGGAAGATCGTCGGCGTTTCGACGGTGAACACGTCGCCGGCGTCGATCGCCGCTTCGAGCTGCGCTTCCGTTGTAATGTGCGTATTGGCCGCCGCGGCATTGGTGAACAACACGACGACGACTTGCCAAGTCACATTGAAATCGCTTCCGCCGGGCGCATCCATGATGTGGTCGTGGCCCCAGACGCCATTGCCATAGACCGCCGGGACAGCCGATTGGGCGAGATCGGCGATACCGGGGCCATGGTCGGAGCAATTGTCGCCGCCTTCATGGGCGCAGTTCATCGTGCCGACCGATCCCGCCGCCGAATTCGGATACACGATGATGAACAGCGGCGAAATTGCGTGCGCGTTCGCGTGAGAGGGAAACGGCGCGCCCTCCGGCGTCATGATGTAGATCAGCTTCCCGTTCCGGTCGTCGTATCCGGGCTCGATGATCGTTTTTCCGAGTTGCCTCTCGCCGGACGGCAGTTCCGCGTGCGCAACGGTTGCGCCCGTCAGCATCGTAGCGATTATGACCAGAAGAATGAATCCCAGCTTGGCTTGCATGCGATCTCCTTAGGAAAAACGGTTGAACGTGAAACGCTTGTTCGGCATTCGGTCCGCCACCACAGCGCCAGCGAGCGCGTGTATTCGGCTTCTCCGTTGGCTTCCGCGGCAATCGACGCGATTTCGCTGCGATCGAATCCAAGATCGTGCAGCACGCGGTCATCGAGTTGCGCAAGTGCAGCGCGCGTCTCCAGCGCCCGGCGATGCTGCCGATAGCGCACGCTGATCTGCCGCGCCCACTCAATTAGCGTGCGCATGGTCGCCCTCTTGCCGCGGCATCGATTCGCCGCCGCCGGCCGTTGTAGTCGGCGGGTCCGGCGCGAGCTCGGTCCAATTCGCGGTGCGCGCGTGGGCGCTCGCGTCAGGCGGAGTCAGCACCTGGACGATTGCCCCGACGGCCAAATACATCGCCACGTAAATGCAAAGCAAAATGGCCGCCGCCCCGATCGGGGATCGCAGGTCGGCGGGATCGACTTCGTTCTGTTGCGCCATGAGCGGATCTCGATAGAAAATCCGGCTCCGGTGCGTCACGATCGGAGGAGGGAACGTGTTGTCCTGCACCGGAGCCGGGGGGAGGAAATCGGACATGCGAGAACTGTAGTGCGCAAATGTGGTCGCGAAATTTCGCGGCGAGGTCGATTTTGTTTCGTCTGTTTCGCGGCCAAACCGCTGCGGATCCGGCGTCCGATCGAGGCGGTCGGGAATTTTGTTTCGTTTGTTTCAGACGCATGGGACGAGGCCCGAATCGTGATCGAGGCGACGTATCCTTACGCACGTAACCGCCTTCGGTTCGATGCGGCTCGCGCATCATCCGGGGCCTCACCAAGGAGGTCCGTTCGCATGCAGTGGACCGAAGAACCCTCTCGCCCCCGCGAGTCTTTTCCGAGCACGAACTCCGACAATCGTCTGCCGGGCGGCCCATCGGTTGTACGATCACGGATTCCGCCTGTCGCCGACCCGATGATTCGGCCGGAAGAGGCCCGAAGGAATCGAGCACCCGCCGTGATCTCGAAAGGCACGATCCTGATTGTCGACGACGAGCGCGACGTGCGCGAGGTGTTGGAGGAATATCTCGTTGCGCACGGCTACGTGGCCATCGGAGCGGAAAGCGCAAACGCGGCGAAAGCGCTCGTCGCGCAGCATGCATTCGACCTGGCGCTACTCGACATTCACATGCCGGGCGAGGATGGCCTGAGCCTCGCGCGGCATCTCCGCGAGCGTCATGCCGCGATCGCAATCGTGATGTTGACTTCCGCGTCGACCGTGATCGATCGCATCGTCGGACTCGAGATGGGCGCGGACGATTACGTGCCGAAGCCTTTCGATCCCCGCGAGGTGCTGGCCCGCATCAAGAGCGTGCTCCGCCGCACGTCCGTGGCCTATCGCGCCGACATCGGCGCCGAACGCGTTCGCATCGGCCGCTGCGTGCTCGATCTCAGCGCCCATCGATTGACGGACGAGCACGGGAGCGAGGTCCCGATGTCGTCGCTGGAATTCGATTTGCTGAAGGCGCTTGCAGAGCATCCGAACCGTCCGCTTTCGCGCGAGCGCATCTTGAATCTCAACGGACAACGCGATTGGGATCCGTTCGATCGCAGCGTCGATCTGCGCGTCATGCGGTTGCGCAAGAAGATCGAGCCGGATCCCGAGCACCCCCGGTTCATCCGCACGATTCGCAACGAGGGCTATATTTTCGTTCCGGACGGAGGGCGGTGATCCGATGAACGGATTCCTCCGCATCGGATGGCTGCTGCGGGCGCTCGCCTGCATTGCCCTGCTGCTGCCGCTATTTGGCTGCGGCAAGCCGGAAACCGCGCTTCGCATTGGTACGAACGTCTGGATCGGCAGCGAGCCGCTGTATCTGGCCCGCGAGCTAGGCCGGTTCGATCCGAGTGCGGTGCAGCTCGTCGAATATCCGTCGGCAAGCGAAGTGATGCGCGCGTATCGCAATCAGGCGATCGACGGCATGGTCATCAGTCTGGACGAGCTGTTCGGACTCGCCGTCGAAGGGTTTCAGCCGCGAATCATTCTCGTCGTCGACGTGTCGCACGGCGCGGACGTCGTCGTCGGCCGTCCTGGAATGCGCACGATGCGCGACCTCAAGGGCAAATCCGTGGCTGTCGAGAGCAGCGCGCTCGGCGCCTTCGTGCTGAGCCGCGCGCTTGCGCTGAACGGCATGCAGGCGAGCGATGTCAATGTCGTCCACCTGGAATCCAACGAGCAGCCGGACGCGTTCGCGAAGGGAACCGTCGATGGCGCCGTCACGTTCGATCCGTACCGCATGCAGTTCCTCCGCTCCGGCGCAACGACGTTATTCGACAGCACCCAGATTCCGGGCGAGATCGTGGATCTTCTTGCCGTGCGCGCCACGGCCTTCGAGAAGCAACCGCACGCCATTCGCGACCTGCTCGCCGGTTGGTTCGATGCCATCGATTACATGAAAAGCAACCCGAAGGATGCGGCCCGGCGCATGGGGATCCGCCAGCAGACGACCGGAGACCAGTTCCTCGAGGCGCAACAGGGTCTGCATATCCCGTCGCGCGACGAAAATCTGGCGATGCTCGGCGGGGCGGCGCCTGCGCTCGCGGTAACCGGACGCAAATTGATGACGCTGATGGTGGACGCGAAATTGCTGCGCAGCGATGTGGATATCGAGAGCGTGTTGGCCCCGGCGCCGCTCGCAGCATTACAGCGGTGATCAAGATGAGCGATTCTGCGTGATCGCGGAGCGATGATGATGCGGATTCCGGCGTCGCTCAAGTTCACGGTGCCGCTGATCCTGCTGGTGTTCGCGGCGACGCTCTCGGCGGTGAATCTCCTCTATCACGTGCCGCAAGCGGAGCGCGCGGCGGAGGACGACAGCCGCAAGCGGCTCGGGCAGGAAATGTCGCGTCTCCAAAGCACGCTCGAGTATCTGCTGCTAAAGGGCGATATGACGGCGGCGCAGCGCGAAATCGCCGTGCAAGCGCATAACCACGATGTGATTTTTGCCGCGTTTACCGACGACAAGAACGTCGTGATCGCGGCGACCAAGCGCGCATGGCTGGGCCAGCCGATCGGCGACGTCTTGCCGCAATTCGATCTTCGCGCTGTCCGCGAGGGCCGCTCGGGAATGACGATCGACTCGAACGAGGACGAGCTCCTGGGCCACTCCGATATTCTGATGGGCGCCGAGCGTGATCAGCTCCGTCCGTTTCGGACCGGCACCGTATTCCTGGCCTACGACCTCAAGCGCTACAAGGCGGAAGCGCGCGCGCAAGTGGTGCAGCAGTCGCTCTACTGGGCCGGATGGGTGGCGGCGCTCGCGCTCGCCATGTGGCTCGTGTTCCACTTCCTGCTGACGCGCCGCACCGCGCGGCTCGTCACCGCGGCCGAGCAACTGGCAGCGGGCAATCTCGCGGCCCGCAGCAATCTCAAAGGGACCGACGAGCTCGGACGACTGAGCCGCGCATTCGACGCGATGGCGCTCGGAGTCGCCGAGACGCAAACGCGGCTCCGCCAGGATATCGCGGAGCGGATGCGCTCCGCGGAAGCGTTACGTATTTCGGAAGCGAGCTACCGAGCGATTTTCGACGCCGCGGAGGACGCGATATTCGTCCACGACATCGACTCGGGCGCCATCGTCGACGTCAATCCGAAGGCCTGCACGTCGTTCGGCTACGGCCGCGACGAGTTCAAACAGCTCGACATCGGCATGCTCGGCACGGGCGTTCGCCCGTATACGCAAGAAGACGCAATGGCGCTGGTTCGGCGTGCGGCGGCCGGCGACCAGCTCCGCATCGAATGGCACGCTCGCTTCAGGGACGGCGCGGTGCGCTGGCACGAAGTGTTCATCAAGCGCGTGACGATCAACGGCAAGGATCGCGTGATGGCGCTCGCGCGTGACATCAACGCGCGCAAAGAGGCCGAGGAGGCTTTGTGCGCGAGCGAAGAGCAGTATCGCTCGATGTTCAATGCATCGATCGACGGATTGGCGCTCTGGAACGCCGCCGGCGAGATTGTCGACACCAATCCCGCGCTCTGGCGGATGTATGGCTACGGCGACGACGAGTGGTCGACGTTGAGGTCGGTCAGCGGCGCCGGTCCGTCGTACAACCCGGCCTTTCTTCGCCTGGCCGCATCGGGCGAATCGCTGCATGTGGACGTCACGGAGCGGCGCAAAGATGGATCCGCGCTGGAGCTCGAGCTGCACGGAATTCCGATGCAGTATCAGGGGAAGCCCCACGTGCTGACGATCGCGCGGGACATCACGCAAAAAAAGCGCGATGCGGCGGAATTGCAACGCCAATACGATTCGCTGCATCAGCGCGAAAAGCTCGCGGCACTGGGTTCGCTGCTGGCCGGCGTCTCGCACGAGCTCAACAACCCGCTTTCAGTCGTCGTGGCGCGCGCGGTATTGCTCGAGGAGCAGGGCGACGCGGCCACGCAAAGCGCGGCGCTCAAGATTCGCACGGCCGCGGAGCGCTGCGCGCGAATCGTTCGCACGTTTCTCGCCATGGCGCGCCAACAGCGGCCGGAACGCGGACCGGTCGCGATGAACGACGTCGTCTCGGCTGCGCTCGATATCACGAGTTATGCCGTTCGCACGAGCGGCATCGACGTCGCGCTCGATCTCGCACCGGACATTCCGCTGATCCTCGCCGATGCGGATCAACTGCATCAGGTTTTTCTCAACTTGATCATCAATGCGCAACAATCGCTGCAGGAGCAGCCGCTGCCGCGGCGAATTCGAATCGCGAGCCGGTTTGCGCGCGCAAGCGAGGTGCTGCGCGTATCGATCGCGGACAATGGGCCCGGTATTCCCGCGCATCTTCGCGCGCGAATCTTCGAGCCCTATTTCACGACCAAGCCAACCGGCGTCGGCACGGGCGTCGGATTGGCCGTGAGCCTTGGCATCGTCGAAGCCCATGGCGGCACGCTGACTGTCGATTGCCCGCCCGAGGGTGGCGCCGTGTTCACGATCGAGCTGCCCGTCAACGCGGTGACGGCGGCTGGAATCGACGTCGAAGTGCCCACTAGCGTGCACGCGAGTCGACGCAGGATTCTCGTCGTCGACGACGAGGTCGAGATTCGCGACGCGCTCACCGAGATACTCGCCGGCGCACGGCACCGAGTGGTGGCTGTCGCATCCGGTCGCGAGGCGCTCGAGCGAATGGCGGTCGAGCACTACGATGCCATCATCACCGATATCCGGATGCCGGATATCGACGGCCGCGCCCTCTATCAGGAGATTCAGCGCCGATGGCCGCGCCAAAGCGCCCGCGTCGTCTTCGTGACCGGCGATACGCTCGCATCGGCATTGCGCGAGTTCGTGACGCAGAGCGGGCGGCCGGTGATCGAGAAGCCGTTCCTGCCGAGCGAGGTGCGCCGCATCGTCGCCGAGCTTGCGCTGGACGGGGAAAACGCGTCTCCCGAATGAGCAAACCGCTGCGAAACCTCAAAGCCGACGCGGATACAATCGAAACAAATACGACGTGTCGATGAAGTCGAACAGACGCACACCGCCTGTACGCTTGTCGATGTGCGAAAGATCTACAACCCATCGACACCTCGCGCGGCGTTGGCGCTGGCCTCCGTTGCGACGGCTATGATTACAATGTGCGCGATGGTCGTGCTTCCCGCGAGACTCGAGTTCGTGGATGTCGATTCCTACACGTTGGCGGCAACGAAAGCTGCGCCGACGGTCGACGTCGGCGGAATGGGTAACTGCGCGGACGAACCCGGGCATGACGGCGACGCTCGAGCGCTCGGCATGCACGTTCGCGCGACCCGAACACTTGCAAGGGAGCAACAATGAGCCAGACTCACAAAGGAAATTGTTTTTGCGGCGCAGTTGAAGTGACCGTCTCCGGCGAACCCGTCGCGGCCGGTTTTTGTCATTGCGCTTCGTGCCGCAGCTGGTCCGCGGCGCCCGTGAACGCGTTCTCGCTGTGGAAGCCCGACGCCGTCAAGATCACCAAGGGCGAGAGCAATGTCGGCGTCTATCACAAGACCGAGAAAAGCTACCGCAAATTCTGCAAGGCATGCGGCGGACATCTTTTGACCGATCATCCGCTGTGGGGCGTCGTCGACGTTTACGCCGCGACGATTCCAAGCTTCCGTTACGAGCCGGCGGTCCACGTCAACTACGCCGAGACCGTGTTGCGGATCAAGGACGGCTTGCCGAAGATGAAGGATATGCCTAAGGAGATGGGCGGCTCGGGTATTGCGCTTCCGGAGTAGTTTATAGACCCGATGACCCGGCAGATCGAAACGTTCGTCGGGTCCTAGGTAAACACTGGGTCGAGCTTCGCGCCGAGCGCGGCATTTTCGCGACAACCGCGAAATTCACCGACACCTTTTCGTTCCCTCGCCTGGTAAACGATCAGCTTGTGAAACCGAGGCCGAGCGAAGATAGACGTTCCACTTCCTCGCGCGAGAATCCCCAGGACTGGAGCGCTTCGAGTCCCCGGACGCCTCGTTCCGGCGGTGCAGCGCCTGCCGCACCCGGTGTGCGCGATAATCGCGGCGCCGGCGCCGGCTGCGTGACGTCGCCGATCCTCACGTGCGCGTTACGCGCGCGTGCGTGCGGATGATCGGCGGCTTCGCGAAACGTAAGCACGGGCGCGAAGCAGGCGTCGGAATTTTCAAACACGCGGCACCATTCTTCGCGGCTGCGTGTGCGAAACGCGGCGGCGAGTCGTTCGCGCAACATCGGCCAACGCGCGCGATCCTGCTGATCGGGCAGCGCTTCGCCGGCGAGGCCGAGACGTTCGAGTAACTCCGTATAGAACTTCGGCTCGATTGCGCCGATCGCGACGAACTTCGCATCTTCTGTCTCGTAAGTGTCGTACCACGGCGCGCCCGAATCGAGCACGTTCGTGCCGCGCTCGTCGCTCCAGTGTCCGGCGGCCTGCATACCCCAGATCATCGTCGTCAACAACGACGCGCCGTCGATCATCGCCGCGTCCACAACCTGTCCTTTGCCTGAGCGTTGCGCTTCGAACAACGCGCACGCGACGCCGAACGCGAGCAGCATGCCGCCGCCGCCGAAATCGCCGACGAGGTTGAGCGGCGGCAGCGGCCGGTCGCCGGCGCGGCCGATCGACTGCAACGCGCCCGAAAGCGCGATGTAATCGATGTCGTGTCCCGCGCGCGCGGCGAGCGGCCCCTGCTGGCCCCAGCCGGTCATCCGCCCGTAAACAAGCTTCGCATTTCGCGCGAGCAGCACATCCGGACCGAGACCCAGTCGCTCCATCACGCCGGGACGAAAGCCTTCGATTACCGCATCCGCTTTGTCCGCGAGCATGAGCGCCGCGGCAACGCTCTCCTTGCTCTTGAGATCGAGCGTAACCGAACGACGTCCGCGGAACATCACGTCGTAACGGCGCTCGCGTCCGAACCCTAAACGCGCGTCTTCTACACGATCGACCAACAGCACGTCGGCGCCCATATCGGCAAGCAGCATGTTGCAGAACGGCGCGGGACCGATCGCTTCGAACTCGAGCACCCGTACGCCGGCAAGAGGTCCCATGCGCGTCATGTTACCCAGGCCTGGTTTCGATCGGGCATCGATGGATAGGGTGGTGAGGTTCGCGGGACTGCCGGAAACTTATGCTTTCATCATTGCCGCTGCAAAAAACAATACAATCGTCTATTTTTTTGACAAAAGCGTTGATCGGTGAGGGGCGATCGTTCGTAATTGATTGATTGTTATGACGACGTTCAGTGCGCGTGTTTGATGCTTGCAAACACTTCCCCGGCACTTCTACAGTGGGCTCGAGGGGAAATCATGATAATTATGCGAATATTATTGACTATAGCGGTCCTTGGTACGTTCGGTGCATGGGGTTTCGCAACGGCCGCGGGGCCGGATCCCGGAATAAATGTCACGGTGACCAATACGGCCGCGAAGCCCGTACCCGTTACCGGTGCGATCACCGGTTCTATCACGGGGACGGTCGGACTGGCGCCGGGCTCGAGCGTGCTGATCGACAACACCGTTGGCGACCCGGTGCGCACTCGCAACGTAAACGACGCGATTCAGCCGGTGCAGGCCAAAGCGCAATGCAGCACCGACACGCTGGGTTGCTTGCCGACGATTTACACGGTGCCCGCTGGCAAGAGACTGGTGATCGAATACGCTTCCATGTCAGCCTGCATCCTTCCCGGGCAGGCGGCCGCTCTCTCGATATCAACGATCGTCGCCGGCACTCTTGCAACGCACTATCTGAACGTCACCTCATCATGAGCGAAGACGTGCACTGGAAAAATATCGTCGCGCAATACGGTGCGCACATCGACTGAACATTCGTTCAAGTTCGCAGTGCAACGACGTGAGAGGCTGTCCGACCGCAGCATCGGAGTCGCGCCGACAGGTCATTCGGAGGTGTCCGGACTGTGCGAAGCAGGTGATGCAACGATGATCATGCCGTCATCATCGGTCCCAACAACCTGTCATTGCATACATCCGAAGAAGAATCGAACGCGCGATGGCACGCGCTACCAACTGATCGCATTCTCCATCGCCGCAGCATCGCATCGGCGAGCTCGCTCGCTCTGTTCATGCTGGTGATGTGCGCTTTCAATGCCGATGCGCAGTCACCGAATTCTTCGACAATCGCGGATTATGCATTGACGCCGGCGGCCCCGATCGGCGGGGCGAGCACAGCGAAACCGGTGAACGACAAATTTCTGTTTCTCTTCGCTCCTTCGGCGCGGTGGAACGGACCGATGCATTGGAAATACAACCACGCCGATGCGCCGGCTGCGCTCGGCGACAAGTCGACGGTCGTCGCGCAATTGCAAGCATCGCTCAACCGCTGGACGTCGCAGTGCGCCGTGACGTATCAATACGACGGCGAAACGACGCTTGCGCCGAACGGTGTCGGAACGAATCCCGCTGCGGATGGCACGACCGTGGTAGGTTGGAACACATTCGATGCGACGCTAAGCGGCTGGACTTACGACTGGTACGTCGACGCCGCATCGGGCCGCGCAATCGTCGAGGCGGACATCACGCTCAATCCATCGAACATCGGCTCGCTCGCCGAGCTTGATCGGATTGGGACGCACGAATGGGGACACGCGGTCGGACTCGCGCATTCGAACCTCGAGTCGGCAATCATGGCGGGGCCGCCTTATACGTACTACAACGTGCTCAACGCGCCTCAACCCGATGACATACGCGGCTGCAGATGCCTCTACGGGTTGCCGCCCGGAACCCAGGCGTCGTATGCATGTTCGTTGCCGAAAGACGTCGACTTCGGCAGCGTCGCGGTCGGGACGCAATCCGACTCCCGCAGCGTCACGCTCACCAATAGCGGCAATGCGCCGATGACGGTGCAAACCGCGGGCATCACGACCGCCGATTTCCGGCGTACGTCCGGTTGCGAGCCGGGAACGGTTGTGGCACCCGGCGACAGCTGCACGATGCAGCTCGCGGCCAGTCCCGGCGCGGCCGGAAACTTGACGGCCTCGCTCATGTTGTCTACCAACGATGGACCGTATGAATTGCCGCTCGACGCGGTCGGCGTCGCGAGCGCGCCACCGGCATCTGCGAACGTCGTCAACGTGGTCGAGTTCTACAACGCGGCTCTCGATCACTACTTCATTTCATGGACGCCTGCGGAAATCGCGAACCTGGACGCCGGCAACACGCCGACGCGCTGGACACGCACCGGCTATTCGTTCAAGGCGTTTGCGGCGGCGCAACCCGGCGCAAGCGACGTTTGCAGGTATTACATTCCACCGATCGATGGCAGCTCGCATTTCTTCGGCCGCAATGGCGCCGAATGCAGCGCGTCGCTGCAGGCGCATCCGGAGTTCGTCGTCGAAGCGCAGGATTACATGCAGCTTTATTTGCCGAAAGCAGGCGTTTGTCCACCGAATACCGTCGCCGTGCACCGCTTGTTCGACAATCGTGCCGACGCGAATCATCGGTACACGACGGACCCCAACGTGCTCGCGCAAATGATCGCGCGCGGATGGATCGCCGAGGGCGACGGCCCCAACATCGTCGTCATGTGCAGCCCCCAATAGCTCTTGCGATAGGGTCTCATCGCGGCACGACGACGCCAAGGGACAATGGTCTGTTGGAGGCGCTGGCCATGCATTAAGGTGGCGCCGATCGGCCGATACCGCTTGCCGGCGCCACGGCGGTCTCACGATCCGCGCGAGCACTCGACGTTCATCGCCTTGCATGCCGCCACGATGTGCTGGACGATCATCGACGTCGGCTGCGCCGGCGCATTGCTGTGCGCGGATGAAACCATGAGCTGCGTCACGTTGTCGCCGAGGCTCACCGCCTGAATGCCGGCGATCTGCTTACCATTGGTAAATTCGATGCGGCGCGCCGCGGGATCGTCGCGTGTGACCGTGATGCCCTGCGCGGTACTCACCTGCGTTTTTACGGCCGCGTATACGCGATCCACCGGCACGTCGACGATGACGCTCGCCGTGTCGTAGGTCGTCGCGCCGTTTGGCGACGTCTGCGACATCTGCTCGATGTGGCCGATGACGCGCCGCGCGAGCATGATGCCTTGCGATTGCGCAACGCCCGCGCACGCGAGCAGCGCGATTCCCGCGATCATGGGGTAACGATAGTGTCGCGACATGGAGCCCCTATGGCGCGCGGTTTCCCGCGCCGGCGATTCGTTGGTTTGGCAGCCGTCAAGCGCGGAAACCCGAGCGATCCGGACTAACGTGCTGTAATTCCGCTGTCTGACGAGCTTTAGTTGGAACCCGAACGGCTGTTCGGGCGTCCACATTGCACAAGTATGCACTCGATCGAAACCTTGCTGACCGATTGGCGCTACGACCGGCGCAATCGGCACGACTCCGTGACGATACCACTGATTTGGGTGGCATTCGTCCTGTCGCTTCTCGTCCACATCGCGGCGCTGTGGATCATGCTGCCGAAGTTGCTGCACGACCTTTCGGAGGTGGACGCCAAGGCGGGCAAGTCGGGCGGTGCGCTTGCCGTGCAACTCGAACCGAAGCCCTCGACCCCCTCGCCACCCTCCACTGCGTCGCCACCTCCGGTGCTCGCGAGGGCCGCACCGCCGCGCACACCGCCTAAACCGCTCCAAAAGCCACGTCCGACGCCGCCGCCGGTGCTCGCGATGCCGAAGCCCGATGCCGAAGCCACGCTGCCGAAGCCGACCCCGCCTGAGGAGCCGCCAGCTCCCACCGTCGCGCCGAAGCCGATCGAAGGCGACTTGGCGTCGTACGTCGAAGCGCGGCGTCGGGCGCGAGGCGAATCCGCGGCGTCACCGAGCAACGCAGGAAAAAACGAAGCGGGTGAAAGCGATCTCGAGCGCAGGAATCGGATCGTCGCGGCGAATCTCGGCTTGAACGCCACGCCCACGTTTGGCTACGACCCGAAAAGTGCCGGCGGCATCTTTCAGATCGAGCATCTGAGCTACGAATACGCGGATTTCTACTTTTTCGGCTTGAACCGGGATGTCGGCCGCAATACCAAGCAACTGATCGAGGTCAAGCGCGGCGCCGAGAGCGACATACGCGTCGCGTTGATCCGTAAAATGATCACGATCATCCGCGATAACATATCGGGCGATTTTGTCTGGCTGTCGCGCCGCGGTCCCGTCACGATGTCGGCGCGGTTGAATGACAACGCCGAGCTCGAGGCATTCATCATGCGCGATGTGTTTCCCGACGAGCGCCTGCCGCGATGACTCTTTCGCGTCGACGCGCTTCCGCATCCTGGTAAGTCCCGATTCGGTTTCGCCGAGATCGCCCGGGAATGGCGATTCACTACCGTCGCATTTCTGAACGGTCCTCTGTGCGCCGACCCGGCGAGCGCCGTTTTTCGGACTCGTCGAAGCGACGAGACATGCCCAGATCCGCGGCGCGGCGCGATCCGGCGCGCCGGTCGCCGTGATGACGATACGTGCATTTGCAGCGCCATGGCGACCCGCAATCGGGAAGTGGAAGGCGCGGCGCCTCAGCGGCGAGGAAACGTTTGCCTTTGCACTGCAGGGCACTGCTGCACGCGTGCACCCCCGCGACCACGCTCACCGCATGCCATGGCTGTTTGGGCGGCGTGCGCGACGCCGCATCGCGTTTGGGATTCACGGCGCCAAGGATCGAGGCTATGCCGCTCGTTGCCAATGCGCGTCATTCGATACTTGGTGTAGGAAAACGCCCACGATTTCGCGGGTCGAGCCACCAGGTAGTCGATTCAGCGGTGTGCGTGCGGCGTGCGGACGACCTGCGGCACGCGCTTTTCGCGATCCCGAAATTTGGCCGATGCGCCGCGATGTCTGTCGTTTCGCAGCGGGTCCGCCAAAGCGTACGGCGCATAAAAATCATAAGCGGTACCGTACAACTCGGGCCCACCGCCGGACGGCCCCGGTGCGTTCGCTTCCGGTGCGGCTTCGCGACGCAATGCCTCGCGATGGGCCTCTTCGAACTGTTCGCGCGCGCGCCGATCGGCTGCCGCACGATCCAGCTCCGATTGCACACGGGCAAGGCGCTCCTTCGCGTTGGGATCGGCGCTTCCCGGATAGATGTCGACGACTTTAGCCCCGTCGCAAGGGACATCCGAGTAGAGCACCGCGCCGCCCGGCTGGGCGCAGCGATAAATCGCGCTTTCGGCGCCCGACGCGATCAGCAACAGCGGGGCGAATGCCGCATAACAACAGACTCTGCGAATGCTCATGATCCTATCCTCATCGCCTGCTTTGAATGACGGGCGCGAGCCGGCTTTCTCGCACTCGCGGTCAGGAGCGCCAGCGCCTGCGTCGACTCCTGCTCGACCTGTTTCAGCGTGCACTGCCGCGGCGCCTTGTCCGGACGCCAGCGCAACAACCGCGTTCCGTGACGAAATCGTTCGCCGCTCCATTGATCGTACTGCACTTCGACGACCAGCGCCGCGCGCAACGGCTGCCATTGCCCGCTTCGCCCGGTGCTCCAGCGACTCGGTCCGCCGGGAGCCCGTCCCGTGAAGCCGGGTGGCTCGACGAGCTTCTCGAGCTGGCGCGTGACGGCATCCCGCGCATCGGCCGCAATGTTCGACGCGAATCCCACATGGTGCAACAGGCCCTCGTCATCGAACATTCCAAGGAGCAGCGAACCGACGTGCTTCGTACCCGTGCCGCGAAAGCCGCCGACGACGCAATCGGCCGTCCGCAGCCGCTTGTACTTTTGCATCCCGGTGCGTTCGCCGGATTGGTAGGCGAGATCGACGCGCTTGGCGACCCTGCTCTGCGCGGGATGAATACGCATCAGCAACGCGTCGAACGAAATCACGCCGTCTTCCGCAACGATGAGCTCGCCGTCGAGCACGCAGCGCGTTGCCCCCAATTCCTCCACTGCCGTGACGATTTCCGGAAAATAGCGCTCGAACGGCTGACCCGACTTGGAGCGCAGCGCCACATCGCTGCGATCCTTGAACGCAACACAAAGGAAGCCGTCCCATTTGGGCTCGTATTGCCATTGCGGACCTTCCGGAAGACTCGCCACGAGCTTCGCCTCCATCGGCGCGTAACCGGGCGCGATCGGCAGCACGTTGGGAAGTCCTCTAAATGTCTGGAACGCTCGTCGCGTCCGTACGGAGTTGCGATAATGGCAACGCTTACGCGAACCGCGTCCCACCGTCGTCGATGGCGCGGTATGAGCTGTCGATTGGACCATCGGCGATTGCCCAAGTCTCGCTAGGCGGAATTCGCAACCGGGGAATCCGATGCCCAAGATCGATGTTCACACCGCGAAGAGGCGCCAAGGCTCGTCCTATCCCGCACCCTTCCACGAAAAAGCCGGTGCCCGGGTCAAGCAAGCGCTTGGCGACGCCGGCGGACTCACGGATTTCGGCGTGAATTTGACCTCCTTGCCGCCGGGCGGCTGGTCGAGCCAACGTCACTGGCACACGAAAGAGGACGAATTC
>DASXPO010000090.1:0-70529 GCA_036493535.1 Casimicrobiaceae bacterium | reverse complement strand
CCGCTCGATGTGCGCGGGACCGCGTTTCAGCGGCGTGTCTGGGAAGCGCTCGCAGGAATTCCTGCCGGCGATACGGCAAGCTACGCCGAGATCGCAAAGCGAATCGGCTCGCCGAAATCCGTGCGCGCGGTGGCACAAGCGTGCGCGGCGAACGCACTGGCGGTCGCAATTCCCTGCCATCGCGTGGTGCGGAACGATGGCGCATTGTCCGGGTACCGCTGGGGCGTCGAACGCAAGCGTGCGTTGCTCGATCGCGAGGCAAAGCGATGAATGCGCGCGACAAAGACGCGTTGGTGATGCCGGCAGAGGTGGCGGATCGTGTGGCCTCGACCGATTGGAGCCCTATCGCGGACGAGCTGGATGCGCGCGGCAACGCGATCATCGAGCAGCTGTTGACGCCGGTCGAGTGCGGCGCGCTGACGTCGCTGTACCCGCGAGATGCGCCTTTCCGAAGCCGCGTCGTCATGGAGCGGCACGGCTTCGGCCGCGGCGAATACAAGTACTTCAACTATCCGCTGCCCGATATCGTTACCGCGCTTCGTACGGCGATATATCCGCATCTCGCGTCGGTCGCCGATGGATGGAACGACGCGTTGGGAATCGGCGTCCGTTATCCGGAGACGCACGCCGCCTACATCAAACGCTGCCATGCAGCGGGTCAGCGTCGACCGACGCCACTATTGCTCAAGTACGGCGTGGACGACTACAATTGCCTGCATCAGGATTTGTATGGCGAGCACGTCTTTCCGCTTCAATTGACTGTTCTGTTGTCGCGGCCCCAGCGAGACTACGAAGGCGGCGAGTTCGTCATCACCGAGCAGCGGCCGCGGATGCAGTCGCGCGCGGAAGTCGTACCGCTACGGCAAGGGGATGCGGTTATCTTCGCCGTGCATCACCGGCCGGTGCGCGGAACGCGTGGCGTCTATCGAGTGAATCTGCGACACGGCGTCAGTCGCGTGCGGTCGGGCCAGCGCCATGCGCTTGGCGTGATCTTCCACGATGCGGCGTAATCGTTATTCCACCGTCACGCTCTTCGCCAGATTCCTGGGCTTGTCGACATCTGTACCGCGAATCACTGCCGTGTGATACGCCAGTAACTGCAACGGCACGACATGGACGATCGGCGATAACAGTCCGCGGTGCTCGGACGCGCGCATCAGATGAATGCCGTCGCCGTGACTCAGTTGACTGTCGAGATCGGCGAGCACGTAAAGCTCACCGCCCCGCGCGCGCACTTCCTGCAGGTTGGACTTCAGTTTTTCGAGCAGCGCATCGTTCGGTGCAATCGCCACGACCGGCATCTCGGCATCGACCAGGGCGAGCGGCCCATGTTTCAACTCGCCCGCCGGATACGCTTCGGCGTGAATGTAGGAAATTTCCTTGAGCTTCAACGCCCCTTCGAGCGCAATCGGGTAATGCAGCCCACGGCCTAGAAACAGTGCGTGCTGCTTGTGTGCGAACGCCTGCGCCCAGGCCATCACATGCGGCTCGAGCGCGAGCGCGCCGCGAACGGCCGCGGGGATGTGGCGTAGCGCCTTTAGGCACTTCGCTTCCTCGTCGGACGGCAACAACCCACGCAGCTTCGCAAGCGTCAATGCGAGCAGGAAGTGCGCGACCAATTGCGTCGTAAACGCTTTGGTCGATGCGACGCCGATCTCGACACCGGCACGTGTCAGGAACACCAATTCGGTTTGCCGGACCATCGAGCTCGTGGCGACATTGCAGATCGCGAGCGTCTTGTTCTGGCCGAGCGATTTCGCGTGCTTCAACGCGGCGAGTGTGTCGGCCGTCTCACCGGATTGCGAGACGACGACGACCAGGGCGGTCGCCCGCGGAACACTGTCGCGATAGCGGTATTCGCTTGCGATTTCCACGGCGCACGGAATCTTCGCCAGCGATTCGATCCATTGCTTCGCGACCAGGCTCGAGTAATAACTCGTGCCGCAGGCGATGATCAGGACCGAATCAACGTTGCGCAGAAGTTCTTCCGCTTTGGCGCCGAAGAGCGCCGGCTCGATCGCTTCGACGGCATCGAGCGTATCGGCGATCGCGCGGGGCTGCTCGAATATCTCCTTCTGCATGAAGTGCCGATACGGCCCGAGCTCGACGGCGTCGCCACTGCCTTTGACGTCGACGATCGCACGCGTCATCCGCTGCCCGAGTGCGTCGTAGATCGCATAGCCCTCGCGCCGCACATCCGCGACGTCGCCTTCTTCGAGATAAACGACACGGCGCGTGACCGGGATCAGCGCCGCCGCATCGGAAGCGAGAAAGTGATCGTTGTCGCCGATGCCGACGACGAGCGGACTGCCCTGGCGCGCGCCGACGACGCGGCCCGGCTCGCGCGTCGAGATCACCGCAATGGCGAAAGCGCCGTGAAATTCCGCGACCGCCATTTGCACGGCGGCCAATAGATCGCCCGCGGCGGCATCGTGCCAATGCGCATGGATCAAGTGCGCGATGACCTCGGTGTCGGTCTGGGTCCGAAATGCATAACCTTGCGCCTTCAACTGTGCACGGAGCGCTTCGTAATTTTCGATGATGCCGTTGTGAACGACGGCGATCTCATCGTCGCGTGACAGATGCGGATGTGCGTTGTCCGCGGTCGGGGCGCCGTGCGTTGCCCAGCGGGTATGCGAAATGCCGGTGGTCGCGGTGAGCTTGCGCGTATCGGCTTGCACCGCCAAATCCGCTACGCGCGCGGTGGAAACTAATCGCTCGAGACGCGGCGACGCGCCGCCGTTGACGACGGCAAGCCCCGTCGAATCGTAGCCTCGATATTCGAGCCGCCTGATGCCTTCGATCAGGATCGGCACTACGTTGCGAGTCGATGCCGCGCCGACGATCCCGCACATGACGATCTCCTGGTTCCTATTTCGCCGTTTTGGGTTTCTTCACCGGTCGCTGCCAGCCGGCGATCGATATTTGTCGTGCGCGCGCGAGCGTCAATGCTTCGCCTGGCGCGCCCTCGACGATCGTGCTGCCGCCGCCGATGGTGGCACCGGCGCCGATTTCGAGCGGCGCGACCAACACGCAGTTCGAGCCGATTTGCACGTTGTCGCCGATGATGGTTCGATGCTTGTTCGCGCCGTCGTAATTCGCCGTGATCGAGCCGGCGCCGAAGTTGACGCCGTGTCCGACGCTCGAGTCGCCGATGTACGCAAGATGATTCGCTTTCGATCCTTCGCCGAGCGTACTCGCCTTGATCTCGACGAAGTTGCCGACGTGCACTTCATCGTCGAGCAGCGCGCCGGGACGCAAGCGCGCATACGGGCCGATTCGGCAGCGCGCGCCAATCGTGGCGTCAGTTAAATGGGAGAACGGCATGATCTCGGTGCCCGCACCTACCTTGACATCGCGCAGCACGCAATACGGTCCGATATCGACACCTTCGCCGAGCGTCACCGTGCCTTCGAAGACGCATCCGACATCGATGCGCACGTCGCGGTCACAGGAGAGGGCGCCGCGAATGTCGATGCGCTCCGGATCGGCGATCCAGGTACCGTCTTCGAGCAGCGCTTTCGCGTTGCGCGTCTGGATTATGCGCTCGGCGAAGGCCAATTGCGCGCGATCGTTCACCCCGCGCACTTCGCGTTCGTCGTCGGCAATATGTGCCATCACCGGCACACCCTCGGCGACGGCCATCGCGACAATGTCGGTCAAGTAATACTCACGCTGCGCATTGTGTGGAACGAGGTCCGCGACCCAGCGGGTCAAGAGCGTGGTCGGCGCGGCGATGAAGCCCGAGTTGATCTCGTCGATGGCACGTTCCGCCGCCGATGCGTCGCGATCTTCGACGATCGCTTTCACGCCGCCGTCGCGCGTACGCAGGATGCGTCCGAGACCGGTCGCATTGGGCACGCGCGCCGTCAGAAGCCCGACGTCACCACGCCGCGCGTGATCGATGATCGCCGCGAGCGCCGCCGCCGGCACCAGCGGAACGTCCGCCAATCCAATCAAGGTCACGCCATCACCGGGCATTGTGGACAACGCAACGCGCGCGGCGTCGCCGGTCCCAACGGGCGGATCCTGGAGAACGAAAGCGAGATCGGGTGCGGCGAGCGCGGCGCTGACGCGCTCCGCGCCATTGCCGACGACGACGACGATCGCCCGTGGCGCGAGCTTTCGCACGGTGTCGATGATGTGCGCGGCGAGCGGCCGGCCGGCGAGCGGATGCAGCACCTTCGGCAGCGCCGAATGCATGCGCTTGCCGTGGCCGGCGGCGAGGATCGCGACGTTGAGGGGTGTGGTCACGGGGCGGGAATCTTGTGGATTTTACGCTAAGCAATATTCACGCCGCTCGCGGACGGTGCAGGTGCGGCCGAAACGCGCCGATGGTAGAGTCTTGCCGCTCGTCGCCGGCCTTGAACAACCATCGCGCATGCGACGCGAGCCTTTAACGACCCAAGGGAGAGTCCATGTTCGTTTCGCGCGCGCTGCTCGCCGTTTTCGGATTCACCGCCTGGGCGGCCGCACCAGCCTATGCCGCCGAAGCCTGTTCCAATCGCGGTGAGTTGGACGCGATGTACTGCGATGCCAATAAGGATCTGGTGGCCGACGTTCCGACCGATCCGAAAAAATGGAAAGATCCATCGACGATCGTGTTCACCTACACGCCCGTCGAGGATCCGGCCGTCTACGAGAATATCTTCAAACCCTTTACGGCCTATCTATCCAAGTGTCTCGACAAGAAGGTCGTGTTCTACCAGGTCCAATCGAACGCCGCGGAAATCGAGGCGATGCGCTCGGGCCGCTTGCACGTCGCCGGCTTCTCGACCGGTCCGACGGCGTTCGCGGTCAATCTCGCCGGCGCCATTCCGTTCGCCGTGAAAGGAACCGAGAAAGAATTCCAGGGCTACAACTTGATCGTGATCGTCAAGGCGAATTCGCCGTACCAAAAACTGAGTGACCTCAAAGGTAAGAAAGTCGCGCATACGTCGCCGTCTTCCAACTCGGGAAATCTCGCGCCGCTGGCATTGTTTCCGAAGGAAGGTCTCGCGCCCGACAAGGATTACAAGATCATCTTCTCGGGAAAGCACGACCAATCGGTGATGGGCGTCAACTCGGGCGATTACGATGCCGGCGCAGTCGCGTCCGACGTATTCCACCGAATGGCCGAACGCGGGCAGGTGAAAGAGTCCGATTTCCGCGTCATCTATCGAAGCCAGAAATTTCCGACGTCGTCATTTGCGTACGCGCACGATCTCAATCCGAAGATCGCCGACAAGTTGCTTTCCTGCTTCTACGAATTTCGCTTCCCGGCGGAAATGCAAAAAGCATTCGACGGCGCCGATCGCTTTTTCCCGATCAATTACAAGACGACGTGGGAAGTCGTGCGGCAGGTTGCGACGGGCTCGGGACAAGGGTTCGACAAGGCGTCGTACGACAAGGAAACCGCCCGCGAAAAAGCTGAGGCAGCCGCAAAAGCGAAGAAATGACCGTCGCGCGGAGCGGCTGATGGGCCTCGTTATCCGCGGGCTCACCAAGGAGTACGTGACCGGTAAGCCGATCCTGCGCCACATCGACATCGGGTTCGACGAGCGTGGCGTCACGGCAGTGATCGGGCCGTCGGGGACCGGCAAGAGCACGCTCATTCGTTGCATCAATCGACTGGTCGAGCCGACGGCCGGTGAAATGCTGTTCGACGGCGTCGATCTTGCGCGCCTGTCCGGTACGTCGCTGCGCCGCGCGCGGCGCCACATCGGCATGGTGTTCCAGGAGTACAACCTGGTCGAGCGCCTGACGGTCATGGAAAACCTGCTGTGCGGGCGGTTGGGCTACGTCAGCGCTTGGCGCGCGTGGCGCCGAAGATTTCCCGACGAAGACATTCAACGCGCATTTCGATTGCTCGACGTCGTCGGTCTTGCCGGCTTCGCGCATCGTCGTGCCGATGCGCTCTCGGGCGGCCAACGGCAGCGCGTGGGCATCGCACGCGCCGTCATGCAGGAACCGAAGCTATTGCTCGCCGACGAGCCGACGTCGTCGCTCGACCCTAAGACATCCGTCGAAATCATGGAGCTCCTCGCGGCGCTGGCGAGCGAGCGTGCCGTTCCGGTGGTGATCAACATGCACGACGTCGCGCTCGCAACACGATTTGCCGATCGCATCATCGGCATGTCGAGCGGACAAGTCGTGTTCGACGGTCCGCCGGCGCGACTGTCCGATGACAAGCTCAAGGAGATCTACGGCGGCGAGGATTGGTTGCAGTGAGCACGCGATCCGCAACGCTCGACCCATTTCCGGCCCGCGTGTGGCCGCGCGTTGCCATTGTCGCCCTCATCGCGTACGTCATGTACGCATGCGCGCAGTTGGATGTCTCGTGGGCGCGCGTCGAGACGGGTCTCGCCAATGCATCGCGTTTTTTCGGCCGCTTGTTTCCGCCGAACTTTGCGCGGCACGAATTGCTCGTCAAAGGGCTCCTGGAAAGCCTGCAGATCGCCGTGCTCGCGTCGACGCTCGGGATCGTGCTCGCATTGCCGATCGGTCTCGCAGGCGCCCGCAATCTGATGCCGGCGTGGGTGAGCTGGCCGGCACGCGTTCTGATTGTCGTGGCGCGCTCGCTGCATCCGGTGATCGTCGCAATCCTTTTCGTCAAGGCGGTCGGGTTCGGCGCGTTGGCCGGCGTGCTGGCGCTCACCGTTGCGTCGATCGGCTTCATCGGCAAGCTCTTTACCGAAGCCATCGAGGAAATCTCGTTGAAGCAAGTAGAAGCGGTGCGCGCGACGGGCGCCCCCTTCGCTTCGGTATTGATGTTCGGGGTCCTGCCGCAGGTGTTTTCGCGCTTCATCGGCTTCGCCACCTATCAGCTCGATTCGAATCTCCGCAATTCGACGATGGTCGGCATTGTCGGCGCCGGCGGCATCGGCGGAACGCTGTTCGCGGCGTTCCAGCGTTTCGACTACGACTTCGTCTGTGCGATTCTGATTGCGATCATCTCGCTCATCATGATGGGAGAAGTGCTGGCTGGCGCCGTGCGCGCGATCTTCATCGACAACGTGACGCTTCGGGAGCTTTTCCGGCGCCGCGATCGACTGCGCGGCGATCAGCTGCCCGAGGACGACTGATGCCGGACGCCGCGACTGTCCGGGCGCCGGTATGGCGGCGCTTCAGCTTCGCCCAGCGAACGGCGCGCTTCGCGATCTATCTGATCATCGTCGCCGCGATCGTCGCTTCGCTGCAGACGATCGAGATCATCCCGGAGTTCTTAGCCGATGCGCCCGAGCAAATCGGCGATCTTCTGGCGCGCATGTGGCCGATCGATTGGCATGCCTATCCGACCGAGGTCCACGGCGCGTTGATCGAAACGATTCACATTGCATCGCTCGGCACGTTACTGGCTCTGGTGCTCGCATTGCCGATCGGCCTCCTGGCCGCGCACAACCTCGTCCCCTTCACGCCGCTCAATCTCGTTGCCAAGCTGATCCTCGTGTCTTCGCGTTCGGTCAATTCATTGGTGTGGGCGTTGCTGTTCGTCGGAATCTTCGGTCCCGGCGCTATCGCGGGCACGCTCGCGATTGCCTTCCGCTCGATTGGTTTTGTGGGCAAGCTCTTCGGTGAAGCGCTCGAGGAAGCACAGCCCGGGCCGATCGAGGCGCTCGCGGCAACAGGTGCGCCGTGGCCGTCCGTGCTGACGTTCGGCTATTGGCCGCAGGTGAAGCCCGCGTTTTGGTCGATTGCGTTGTTTCGCTTCGACATCAACGTGCGCGAGTCGGCAGTGCTGGGGCTCGTCGGCGCCGGCGGCATCGGCATGGCGCTCGACGCGGCGCTGAACTTGTTTCAATGGGGCCGCGTTGCGCTGATCCTCGTTGCGATTCTGGCGATCGTCGTCGTGACCGAAATCGCCGTCACGCAAATCCGCAAACGAATACTCTAGCGAGAACCCACGCCATGAACGACGTACTGGCAATCTGCAGCGATCGGCCTCTGATGCGACTGGCCAAGGGCGAGACCTTGATCGAAGAGGCGGTCCGCACCAATCGACTCTACGTGCTCAAAAGCGGAGCCTTCGAGGTCGTACGCAACGGCATTCGCGTCGTCCTGATCGGCGAGCCGGGTGCTTTTTTGGGCGAGATTTCCGCGGTATTGGGCTCCGCCCCGACCGCCGACGTCGTGGCCGCGGAAGATAGTACGGTTCATGTCGTGGAGAACGCGTCCGATTATGTGCGAACACAGCCGGAACTGACCTACGCCATTGCGCAACTCCTCGCCCGGCGCCTGTCGGCTGTCACCGCCTATCTCGTGGACATCAAGCGTCAGTACGCCGACAGCAACACCCATCTGGCCTTGATGGATCAGGTCTTGGGGAACCTGATCGCGATGCATCCTGGCGTTTCCGTGCCGGGATCCGAACGCAACGACTTGCCGGATTATTGAAAAGTTCTGTCTTCGATCCCCTCGATCGTTATCCAACGCGCGGCCCGTTGCATGAAATCGATCTCGATTCGCGCGGGGACACCGCCGATTTGACGACCGGCGTTGAAAAGCCAGGTCTCGCCGATGCGGTCGATCCAGGACCCGCCGGTCTTGAACGGTGCCTCATGAATGTGTCCGCATAGAACGGCAGTGGGTGCATAGCGTTTAACCAGTTCCGGCAACAACGCATCGCCGTAGTGACGCTTGCCGGTCCAACTGAGGGCGCTTTCGGGTGGCGCGTGATACACCCAGATCCATTGGCCGGTGCGCTGCCGGGATGCCGCTTCAAGCATCTCCTCGATGCGATCGCGCGCATGAGGCCCGTCCCACCAGGGGCAGACGGTGAATAGCGTGGCGCCAACGCTGACCGTATCGCCATCCACTGCGAGGACGGCACTACGGAGCGCCTCAAGCCAGTCCGCGGTCTTCTCGCCTTCGCTATTTCTTGCGTTGAGATCGTGATTACCGGAACACACGAGCAGTCGCCCGTTCTGCGCGACCGCGGTGAAGCTCGCGGAGAGCGCTGCGATCTGCACTGCGGTGGGAACCGGCAAAAAAGCATCGATGTGATCGCCGGCGATGACGACCGCATCGAAGCGCTGCGCCGCATCGATCAACCAATCGTACTGTCGCAGCTCGTAGTGCAGGTCCGAGGTCAACAATATGCGCATCGGGCTCACGGTATCAGAAGACAGCTCCGGTGGAATTGGAATTCGATTAGCCAATCTTCATCGGTGATCCCTGTAGAATGCGCGCCGATGACGGTCATTGCGGTGTTCAACCAGAAGGGCGGCGTCGGCAAAACCACCACGGCCCTCAATCTGCTGGCGGCAATCGCGCAGCGGGGCAACCGTCCCGCCGGCATCGACCTCGATCCGCAGGGCCATTTGTCGCAAATCTTCGGTGCGCCGGCGAGGCACGTCGACGAAAGCGTCTACAGTTTTTTCGTGCAGCAGCGCCCGCTCGCGGACATCGCCTGCATCACGAAAAGCGGCGTCGTGCTGGTGCCGTCACACATGGAACTTTCCAAGCTCGATGCGATTCTCGGCAAGGGCGTCAACATCGTCACGCGGCTTCGGCACGCGCTGCGCGCACCCGATGCGCTGCCCGGGCACGTCATCATCGACTGCAATCCGCTGTTGAACGTGCTGTCGCTGAACGCCGTATTCGCTGCCGACCTGGTCGTGATTCCCGTGTCCGCCGACTATTTGTCGCTCAAAAGCGCGGGCCAGGTGGAACGGGCGTTGAACGCACTGGAACCGGTCTTCAAGCAGCGGGTGCCGCGGCGCTATTTATTGACGCGCTATGACAAGCGCCGGCGGATGAGCGGCGCAATCGCGGAACGGATGACCGAGCTCATCCGGCCCGAGGAAATCTGCGTGACCCGAATCCGCGAGACCGTGCGGTTGGCGGAGAGCCCGGCCGTTGGGCTGGACATCTTTCGGCATGCGCCCGAAAGCCGCGGCGCCGAAGACTATATGGCCTTGTGCGACGAGCTAACGGGTGCCGGTTTCCTGAACTGACGGCGGGCCGGCGGCGATCATGCCGATCACGCTTTCGATGTCGAGTGCGAGCGTATCGACGCGGCGCGGCACCGATTGCATCCGGCATTCGAGGATTTCACACTGCACATACATCTGGATCAGCCGCCGCTCGGCGTCGGCTTGCGTGGCCGCCATGATCGTGATGTTGTCGACGCGCTGGCCGCTGCGTGTGCGGATGGTGAAGCCATAGCGAGTCATGCCGAAAGCCCTCCCTGCATCGTCGCCCCGTCTTGACGGCGGGGCTCCTCGGATCGCCGCGACGCGATCTACGCGCGGACCGAGGGCTCGGTGTTATGCAAATAGCATACCCCCTAGATCGATGGCGACCGATGCCGACTGCTTTGGAAGCTGACGGCGAAACGTCGGCAGCGGCGGCGGAATGGCTGCCAGCGTCATTGCGGCGCATGCAGATAGTGGGCGCTCACACTAGATTCGCTTACGCGCCGCTGGCCGGCGGCGTCTCGTCCGACATCTACCGGGTCGACCTCCCTGCAGCGACGATCTGCGTCAAGCGGGCATTACGTAAACTGAAGGTCGCCGCCGACTGGCGCGCACCGCCGGCGCGCAACCGCAGCGAAGTCGCATGGATGAGAACCGCCGGAGCAATCGTCCCCGGGGCGGTCCCCGAGATCCTCGGTGACGATCCCGACGCCGAGGCGTTCGCCATGTCGTATTTGCCCCCGTCTCGCTATCCGGTTTGGAAGGAGCAGTTGCGCGACGGCGCGATCGGCGTCGACGTCGCCGCCGCGGTCGGCGATGTGCTCGGGCATATCCACGCCGCCACCGCCACTGCCCCTGACGTCGCGAAGCGATTTGCCAACGAAGCGATTTTCGACGCGATCCGCCTCGAGCCGTATCTCGGCGCGACCGGTCGTGCTCACACCGATCTCCTCGACCGCTTCGCGGCGCTGGCCGATGCGACGCGCGCAAACCGACACGTGCTGATCCACGGCGACTTCAGCCCGAAGAACATTCTGCTGGGACCCAAGGGACCCGTGATCCTGGACGCCGAATGCGCGACGTTCGGCGATCCCGCGTTCGATCTGGCGTTCGTCGAGAATCATTTGCTGTTGAAGGGCGCGTGGCAGCCGCAATGGCGCGCGCGGTACATCGATGCCCTGATCGCACTGCAGAACGCGTATCTCGCGCACGTGATTTGGGAGCCGCCCGCGACGGTGCTCGCGCGAACCGCCGCATTGTTGCCGGGTTTGATGCTCGCGCGCATCGATGGAAAATCGCCGGTCGAATATTTGACCGACGATGTCGTGAAGAACGATGTGCGGGCGTTCGCGCGCGAGCTCCTGACGGCGCCGGTGGCCGATCCTGCGTTGATCGCGCAGCGTTGGGGCGCTTGCCCGACGCCATGAACGCGAGTGCGATCGCGCGCGTCCGGGGCCGACGCGTCTTCGATTCGCGCGGCAGGCCGACGGTCGAAGCGGAAGTCACGTTGCGCGGCGGCGCTATCGGCCGCGCCATCGCACCCGCCGGCGCATCGCGAGGGTCGCGCGAAGCCATCGACTTGCGTGACGGCGGTCCTCGCTTCGGCGGCTTCGATGTGACCGATGCGCTCGCCAACGTCGCCGGACCGATCAGCCGGCTGCTACTGGGCGCCGATGCGCGCGAGCAGGCGCAAATCGATCGGCTGCTCATTGACGCCGACGGGACGCCGAACAAATCGAACTTCGGCGGCAACGCGATCGTCGCCGTCTCGCTCGCCACCGCGCATGCTGCGGCGACCGCGCATCACCTGCCGCTGTGGCGATATTTGGCCCGCGATCAACCTGTCACGCTGCCGCTACCGGAGATCCAGATCTTCGGCGGCGGCGCGCACGCGGGACGCCGTATCGACATCCAGGATCTGATGGCCGTGCCGATCGGCGCGCAATCATTGGGCGACGCATTCGCGATGGTTGCCGATGTCTACCGAGCCGCCGGCGCGTTGATGCAGGAAGCAGGGCGCTTGTCCGGCGTTGCCGACGAAGGCGGCTATTGGCCGCAATTCGAGTCGAACGAGGACGCGCTTTCGATGCTCGTCCGGGCGATCGAGCGCGCCGGCTTACGGCCCGGCATCGATGCCGCGCTTTCACTCGATGTCGCCGCGTCCGAGTTTTGTCGCGATGGCCGCTACGTTCTGGCGCGCGATGGCAGGGATCTCGACCGCGACGGTATGGTGGAGCTGATTCTGGGTTGGATCGAGCGCTTTCCGATCGTGTCGATCGAAGATCCGTTCGCAGAGGACGACATCGAAGGATGGCGGCAGCTCATGCACGGTGCCGGCGCTCGCGTCCAAATCGTCGGCGACGACTTGCTGACGACCGACGCCGCTCGCGTGGCCGACGCGGGGTTGCAACGGCTTTGCAATGCCGCGCTGATCAAGCCGAATCAGGCGGGTACGTTGACCGAATCCCGCGCTGCGCTCGACGCGGCGAAGAACGCGTCGCTCGCGACGATTGTTTCCGCGCGCTCGGGGGAGAGCGAAGACGTGTCGATCGCCCATCTCGCCGTCGGATGGAATGCCGGGCAAATCAAAGTGGGCTCGTTCGCGCGTAGCGAGCGAATGGCTAAGTGGAACGAGCTTCTGCGAATCGAAGAATCGCTGGCGGGTGCCGCGCGCTACGCAGGCGCGGGCGCAATACAACCGATTGCGCGTTGAACCGCAGGGCGCTTTTGCGCAGAATGGTGCGGCCAAGTCTCCAACCGTTCCCTCCGAAGGAGCCCTCGACATGAACTGCCCGAAATGCGGTACGGCGATCGCCGATGGAGCAACGTTCTGCGGTCACTGCGGCGCCAATCTTGCCGCCGATCCGGGGGCGATGGGTTCGGCGGGAGCGACGTCAGGTTCGCCGCCACCCAATCCGATCAGCGGGCTCGCCTCGTCGGCAGCGATGTCGCGGTTGGTCGAGCGCGTAAAAGCGATTCTGTTTACGCCCGGGAGCGAATGGCCGGTGATCGAGCAGGAAGCGACGACCGCCGCGGATATCTACAAAGGGTACGTCGCACCGCTCGCCGCAATCGGCGCGATTGCATCGTTCATCGGGCTCTCGCTTATCGGGATCGGCGGAGTGTTGCGCTTCGGGGTTATCGCCGGGTTGATGCATGCCCTGCTCGGGTACGTGTTCGCGTTCGTCGTCGTATTCGCCGTCGCATGGCTCATCGATGCGCTGGCACCGACATTCGGCGGACAACGCGATTCGCTGCGCGCGCTCAAGGTCACGGCGTATAGCTACACGCCGGCCTGGATCGCGGGGGTGGTGAACCTCGTTCCCGTGCTCGGAATCCTCGGATTGATCGTCTCGCTCTACGGGCTCTACTTGCTGTATCTCGGACTGCCTGTCTTGATGCGTTGCCCGAAGGACAAAGCGCTGGGCTACACGGTAGTCGTTGTGCTGTGTGCGATCGTCATCGGCGCGATTCTCGCGACGCTGACAAGCTGCTTCATCGGTGGCGCGGCCGTGTTGGGCGGCGCGCGCGTCTGATCAAACTTTGATCGGCGTTATTCGGCTGCGACCGGCGCATGTCCGCCGCCCTTCACTGGGCGCGCGAGCCACACGACAGCGATCAGCAGGACGAAGAGAATGGCCGAGACGAAGAAGATATCGTTCGCCGATAGCATGAACGCTTGTTGATCGACCAGGCGATTCAGCGCTTCGCGGCTTTGCTCCGGTGTCAATCCGTTCGCTTGCAGGGTCGCGAGCGCGTGCGCCGTCGAGGGGTCGTAGGGCGTCATCCGTTCGACGAGCTGCGCATGATGCAGGCTCGCGCGGCGGTCCCACCACGTCGTCGCAATCGAAGTGCCGAACGAGCCGGCGGTGATCCGCGCGAAATTGAAAAGCCCGGACGCATTCGGAACGCGATCGGCCTCGAGTCCCGAAAGCGACAGCGTCACCAGCGGAACGAAAAAGATCGCCACGGCAGCGCCCTGGATGATCGTCGGTATCAACAGCGTCTTCAAATCGGCGTTGGTATTGAACTGCGAACGCATGAACAGCACCAGCGCGAAGATTGCAAAGGAACCGGTCGCAAAAACCCGTGGATCGACTTTTTGAAGATTACGGCCGACGAGCGGCGTCAGCAGGATGGCGAGAAGTCCCACCGGCGCCAGCACCCATCCGGCATCGGTCGCCGTGTAGCCCATGAATTGCTGCAGCCACAGCGGCAACAGCACGACGTTGCCGAAAAACGCGCCGTAGGCAAGCGCCATCGACAGCGTGCTCGTCCAGAAATTGCGCCGCGCGAACAGCTTGAGATCGACGATCGGATGCTCTTCGGTCAGCTCCCAGACAAGAAAGATCGCGAACGCCACGACGGCGATGACGACAAGCACGACGATGCGGCCGGACGCGAACCAATCGAGGTCCTTGCCCTTATCGAGCGTGATTTGCAGCGCGCCGACCCAGAGGATCAGCAAGCCGAGGCCGATCCCATCGATGGGCAGCTTGACGGTCGGCGTCTCGCGTTTCTGGTAAATGAACCATGTGACCGCCGCGGCGCCGAGCCCGACCGGAATGTTGATGTAGAAAATCCACGGCCACGATATGTTGTCGGTGATCCATCCGCCGAGCACCGGACCGACGACGGGCGCAACGAGCGTCGTTATCGCCCACAGCGCGAGCGCACTGCCCGATTTCGCTTTCGGATAGCTCGACAGCAAAAGCGATTGCGACAGCGGAATCATCGGACCGGCGACTGCGCCCTGGATGACGCGAAACAGGATGAGCAATTCGATCGACGGCGCAAAGCCGCACAAGAACGACGCGATAACGAACAGCAGCACCGATGCGACGAACAGCCGCACTTGACCGTAGCGGCGCGTGAGCCAGCCGGTCAATGGCAGCGAAATCGCGTTCGCGACGCCAAACGATGTGATGACCCACGTGCCCTGGTCGGGCGATACGCCGAGATCGCCTGAAATCGCCGGAATCGACACGTTGGCGATCGAGGTGTCCAGCACATTCATGAACGTTGCGAGCGACAGCGCGACCGAGCCCAGCACGAGCGCGCCGCCGGTCAGCGGCCGAAGCGATGCGCCACTCGCCGGCTGAGCGGCCGGCCGATTCGCAGTGGAGTTAGCGGACGCCATTGCGGTGCGACGCCTGATTTGTCGGCTTAGAGATGGCCGCGCGCGGCAAGCGCCTTCGCGGCGTCCGAATTGGCGAGACGCGCCGTGGCCTGACGATCGCTGCCGGCCTCGGCGACATTCGCGCGACCCGCCGCCTCATTGGCCGCGATGATCGCCTTCACGCGTTCATCGGCGCCGCGTTGCTCGGTGCCGAACACGTTGGTCGAGTAAGCGGGTGCATCATGGGCGAGTTGCGGCAGCCGTTCGCCACCGCGTTCGTGCGTGTCGACGTCGACTTGCATCGACAGCCCCACCTGTAGCGGGTGCGCGGCGAGCTCTTGTGGATCGAGTGCGATACGGACCGGTACGCGTTGCACGATCTTGATCCAGTTGCCGGTGGCGTTTTGCGCCGGCAAGAGCGCGAACGCCGAACCGGTGCCCGCGCCGAAGCCGGCGACCTTCCCGTGATATTCGATCTTGCCGCCATACAAGTCCGCTGTCAGCGTGACCGGCTGTCCCGTGCGCATCGCCGCAAGCTGCGGCTCTTTGAAATTGGCGTCGACCCACACCTGGTCGAGCGGGACGATCGCCATCAACGGCGCGCCCGGGTTGACGCGTTCACCGAGCTGCACGGCGCGCTTGGCGACAAAGCCCGACACCGGGGCGGGCAATACAGTCCGCGAGTACGTCAGATAGGCATTGCGCAGATTGGCGGCTGCGTTGCGAACGTCCGGATGGTTCTCGATCGTCGTGCGGTCGACGCGCGCGCGATTCGCGGCGAGCTCCTGTTCGGCAGCGACAACCGCCGCTTTGGCGCTGGTATAAGCGTCACGTGCATGCTGCAGCTCCTCGCGGGAAACAGCGCCCGCGCCGGCGAGGCGCTCGCGGCGCTCGAGGTCGTTGGTCACCCGCGCCAGATCCGTTTGGCGCACCGTGACGGCGGCTTGCAACTGCGCGGTGGTCGCAAACAAATTGCGAACCTCGCGCACGGTGCGCGCAAGCTGCGCTTCAGCCTGCTCGAGCGCAACGCTCGCATCGGAGCGATCCAATTGCACGAGCGTTTGTCCGGCTTTGACGAATTGCGTGTCGTCGGCGCCGATCGAAACGACGGTTCCCGAAATTTGCGGCGTGATCTGAACGACGTTGCCGCTCACGTAAGCGTCGTCCGTCGATTGCACGAAACGCAGGGCCAGCGCCCAATACGCGCCATAAGCGATGCCGATGATGGCGAATGCGCCGATGACGATCGCCAGCCAACGCTTGCGACGGCTCTTCTGCGCCGTGTCGGGAGTCTGCTTGTTCTCTGTGGTAGTGGTCTCGTTAGCCATGACCTGTTCCTTGCGTGGGCCGATTTCAGTTCGTCGCCATCGGGCCGGCGAGCGCCTGCGCGACGCTGCTCGTGACTGCGCATTCGAGCGTTGCCCGGGGCGCGTCCTCGAGCAGCCACGTTTCGCCATAGGCGATGGTCGCGAGCGCGAGCGCTGCGACGATCACGCCGTATACGCGTCTGCGCAGCCGTCGATTGCGGGTGATCCGATAAAGATTGAGAGAGCCGGTTTGTTGCAGAGTTGCCATTCGCGCTTCCTTTCCTTCAACTTGGTCCGCCGCTTGGAACGCGGCGTCGACCGCTTCGTGCGGCGGTCATATTTACTGCCAGGGCCGAGAATGCCTAGGCAAGCATTCCGGCAAAAAAATCAGGCGTTAGCGAGCATGCGTGAAAGCAATGTCTCCAGTTGGCGCACGTCCGTTTTGGTGAAGCCGTTCAGGAACCGGTTCAGCACCCCCACATAGGTCGAGACCAACTTCGGATAGATTGCCTTGCCTTCGGCGGTCAATTCGAGAATCACTTTGCGCCGGTCATCGCCGCAGCGAACCCGTCGAATCAGTCCTTTGGCCTCGAGGCGGTCGAGCATTCGCGTCATCGCGCCCGGGTCGTACGACACGCCTTTGCAGAGCTTCGACGCCGAGTCGACTTCACCGCTCCACAGGTTCATCAGAACGACGAGCTGAGCGGCCGTGATGTCGTGAGGTGCCAACTCCTGTTCGAGCGCGTCGTGCATCTCGAGCTTGACGCGGCCCAGCAGCTTGCCGATACCGTTAGCCGCATTGAAGGTTTTCGGATCGTAGATCGCGGTCATTGGGTGACTCGATGGTTTAGCTGAATTCGTCGCATTATGATTGCCTAAGCAGTAATTGTCAAGGCTTATTTTGCTAAGGCAGCAATGCCGCTGAATTTTCGGTGCTTTCGCCGACTCGGAAGTCGCGCGTGGACGCTCCGAGCTTGTACACTCAATTTGCGAGAATAAATTCCGCGAGCTCGGCGAAGCCGTTGCCGCTTTCGGCTTGGGTCACGTAAGCCGGAGGCGTGGCGATGCGCGTCAGGAACGCCCCCACGTTGGCGACGCCCGCTGAATTGGGAAAGAATTCGAACATCGGCGCGTCGTTGGGCGAATCGCCGACGAAAATCGAATGCGCGCGTGCGTCGTCGAGCGACACACCGAACGCCTCGCTCAGCAGGATGCGCGTCATCGAGAGCTTGTCGTAGTCGCCGAACCAGCCGTTGACGTGGATCGAGCTTTGCTTCGCGGTCAATCCGCGCGAGCGCATCAACGCGACAATCCGATCGACGTCCGCCTGCGGCAGCGGTGCGACATCCTCGCAATAGTCGATCGCCAGGTCTGTCTCACGATAAGGCTGGTCGGACGCGAGCGCGCAACCGGGAACGGCGGCGATGATCTCATCGGCAATGGTCGCAAGCGCCGCACGGCGTGACGCGCGCTCTTTTTCGCTAACGGCAAAGCGCCGCCGCATCGCGCGTGTCGGGGTATCGTAGCGCATGAAAAACGCGCCGTTTTCGCCGATGACGGCGTCCACGGGCCACATGCGGGAAATGTGATCGCACCATCCGGCCGGACGACCCGTCACCGGCACGATGATCTTTCCCGCGTCGCGCAATCGCTCGAGCGCGCCATAGGCGAGCGCCGTGATCCGACCGTTGGTCGACAGCGTGTCGTCGATGTCGGTGAACACGTAGAGGATTGCCCGGCGCACCGCGTCGGGCATCGTCGCGAGCGGCTGCAGCGCGCTCAAATGTTTCCCCCCGAGCGGGCGAGCGCCTTGGGGCGGCCCTGCGGCGCTCATCTTCTGCGCGATGCCACGTAGGCTTCGACGCGCTCGCGTTGCGCGTCGGACATCGAGAGGCCGCATTTGCTTCGCCGCCACAGCACGTCATCGGCGCGACGCGCCCATTCGTTGACGATGAAGTAATCGACCTCGCGTGCGGTCAATTCCGCGCCGAAATCTTCCCCGAGATCAGCCGGCGTCCGCGCGTTGTCCAGGACCGTGGTCGCGAGCGCGCCGTGACGATGCATCAACGCGCGCAATAGGTCGGCCGGAATGCCGGGATAACGGGAACACAACTCCGCGAATGCCGCGATTCGCGTGCCGCCGGGCAATTCGCCGCCCGGCAATGGCGCATCGTGTGTCCAAGCCGCTTTCATTTCCGGGAAATACGGCGCGAGATCGGCGAGCGCCTGCTCGGCCAGCTTGCGATACGTCGTGATCTTGCCGCCAAATACCGACAGCATCGGTGTGCGTCCCGGTGGGCCATACTCCGCGTCGATCTTGAGCACGTAATCGCGCGTCACGGCCGAAGGATCCGCGGTCCCATCGTCGTAGAGGGGCCGTACGCCGCTGTACGACCATACGACGTCGGCGGGCGACAATCGATGTGCGAGATAACCATTGACGAGATCGAGCAAGTAATCGATTTCATCGTCGACGATATGCGGATCGTCATAGGCATCGACCGCGACGTCGGTAGTCCCGATCAGTGAATAACGTCCTTCGTACGGGATCACGAAGCCGATACGATTGTCCGCGTTTTGCAGAATGTAGGCATGCTGCTCGGTATGTACCTGCGGTACGACGATGTGGCTGCCTTTGACGTGCCGGACTCGTGCTGTTGTGGGGGTTTTCGCGACGTTTCCCAGCACATCCTTGACCCACGGTCCCGATGCATTTACGAGTCCGCGTGCGGCGACCTCTTCGGACCGGCCGCCATCGGCTCGCAAGGTCACCCGCCACAACCCCTCGACCCGGCGCGCCCCGACGACGTAAGTGCGCACGAGAATGCGCGCACCCCGCGCACGCGCATCCATCGCATTGGCGATCACCAGACGTGCATCATCGACGCGCGCGTCGGCATAGACGAAGCCGCGTCGAAAGCCGGGCTTCAACCCCGCGCCCCAACGACTGTCGGCAAGACGCACGCCGAACGACTTCGGCAGTGTCATTTTTCCGCCCAGGTGGTCGTAGAGGAAAAGTCCGGCGCGAATCATCCATGCCGGGCGCAGATGCGGCTCGTGCGGAAGCACGAATGCCAGCGGCTCGACGAGATGCGGGGCCACGCGCAACAACACCTCGCGCTCGGCGAGCGATTCCGCCACCAGGCGAAACTCGTAGTGCTCGAGATAGCGAAGCCCGCCGTGGATCAGCTTCGTGCTTTGTGACGACGTGTGCGCGGCGAGGTCGTCGCGTTCAACCAGCAGCACCGACAAGCCACGTCCCGCTGCGTCGCGCGCGATGCCCGCGCCGTTGATGCCGCCGCCAATCACCAGCAGGTCGTACGCGCGATCGTCCATTGGGTCCGTGCGCGCCGGATTCTACCCTTGGCCTCGTCGACGACTCTCCCGGTGCGCATCTCGCCTCGCTGCGTTAGGATGATCGGCGTAGCCATTTCGATCCCGACCATGAATATCGTTCCTGAAGTCGCCGCGCTGGAAGCCGACATGCGGGCTTGGCGCCACCACCTGCACGCGCATCCCGAAACGGCGTTCGAGGAAGTCGCGACCAGCGCGTTCGTCGCCGACAAGCTCCGCTCGTTCGGTCTCGACGTTCACACGGGACTCGCCAAGACCGGTGTGGTCGGGGTTCTGCGGTGTGGCGATGCGCAGGAGGCGATCGGGTTGCGCGCCGATCTCGACGCGCTTCACATCCAGGAGCAATCCGGCGTCGCGCACATCTCGCGCAACCCCGGCCGCATGCATGCGTGCGGACACGACGGCCATACGACGATGCTGCTCGCGGCAGCGAAGGCACTCGCCGCGCGGCGGCGGCTCGCCGGCACCGCGTATTTCATTTTCCAGCCGGCGGAAGAAAACGAAGGCGGGGGGCGCGTGATGGTCGACGAAGGCCTGTTCGAGCGCTTTCCGGTTCGAGCGGTCTACGGCATGCACAACTGGCCTCGCTTGCCCGCCGGCTCGTTCGCGATGCGTGCCGGACCCTTAATGGCCGCTTACGACGTCTTCGAGATCATCGCGACGGGGAAGGGCGCGCATGCCGCCATGGCGTATCAAGGGAAGGATCCGATGCTGTTCGCCGCGCATGCGATCCACGCGTTGCAGACGATCGTTTCGCGCAATCTGCATCCGCAAGACGCCGGTGTCGTCAGCGTGACGCAAGTCCACGGCGGCGACACGTGGAACGTGATTCCCGAGCACATCGTATTGCGCGGCACGGTGCGCTCGTTCAAACGCGAGGTCCAGGATTTGATCGAACGGCGAATGCGAACCCTCGTGGACGGCGTCGCCGCGATGTTCGAAATGACCGCAACGATTCGCTATGAGCGCCGATATCCCGCGACCGTCAACAGCGAGATCGAAACGGATTACGCGATCCAGGCTGCGGCGGCGGTCGTCGGAACGGCCAACGTCGACACCGCGCCGACGCCCGAGCTCGGCAGCGAGGATTTTTCTTTCATGCTGCAGGCGAGGCCCGGCTGTTATGTCTGGCTCGGTGCGGGTAACGGCCCGGAAACGCCGAACATCCACAACCCCCGCTACGACTTCAACGACGACGTGCTGAAGATCGGCGCCAGTTACTGGGTGACGCTCGCCGAGCAGCAGCTACCGAATGCGCGGGCTTGATGGCGGCGGCGTAGGACACAGGCTGACGTACAAACCGCCGATCGACCGTTAGAATCGAGCGACCTCGGGAGGAGGCTTGATGCTCGATTGTCTGCGCCACCGTATGCGGCGCGAATGGCGTATTGCGTCGCTTGCGGCTGTGGCCACGGCACTCGCAATCGCGCAGATTCCGCCGGCATTCGCAAAGTCCGCGCACGATTTCGAAATTCGCACGCTGTCGACGCGGCCGGACACGGTCACCGGCGGCGACGTGCTGATCGAAGTCGATGTTCCGCAGAACGTGCCTCGGCAGAAGGCGATCGTGCTCGCAAACGGCACGAACGTCACGTCGACGCTGCGCTGGGACGAGAGCACCCGCACGCTCACAGGGCTCGTCACCGATTTGCGACTGGGCGCGAACGAGATTTCCGCTGACGCGAACGGCAATGGTACGGGCCGGCCCGCCGTCTCGCTCGCGCTGACCAACTATCCGATCACGGGACCCGTCTTCTCCGGCCCCCAAGAGGCGCCGTTCAAATGCGAAACGGCGACTTTTGCGTTCCCGGACGGATCGCTTCCCCTCGGCGCACCGCTCGATGCCGATTGCTCGATTGCGACGCGCGCGGATTTCTTCTATCGCAGCGCATCGAATGCTTGGAAACCGCTCACCAGCTTTTCGAGCTATCCGGCGGATCTGATCACGACGACGACGCTCGAGGGCAAGACGGTGCCGTTCATCATCCGCCTCGACACCGGCACCGTGAATCGCGCGATCTATCAAACGGCGATGCTCGTCGACCCGAAGAGCGGCATCGTTTCCGGACTGTTCCAGCGCTCGAAAGCCTGGAACGGACGGCTCGTGTTCCAGTTCGGCGGCGGTTGCACCGGCGGATGGTATCGGCAAGGCTCGTCGACGGGCGGGGTCACCGACGTGGTGATTCTCGGCATGGGCTACGCGATGGCGTCGTCCTCGCTCAACGTGTTCGGCAACAACTGCAGCGACCTGTTGGCGTCCGAGACGCTGATGATGACGAAGGAGCGCTTTATCGAAACGTATGGCGTGCCGGCATACACGATCGGCTTCGGCTGTTCGGGCGGCTCGTATCAACAGCACCAGGCGGCAGACAACTACCCCGGGCTGCTCGACGGCATCATTCCCGGATGCAGCTTCCCCGAGGTAAATTTCGCGACGGTTCACGCGATCACCGATGCGCGACTGATCGGCAATTATTTTCTCAACACGGCGGCGATTCCGTGGACCGATGAGCAGAAACGGCAAGTGGTCGGCTTCCACGGACTCGTCACGATGACGACGTCGACCGTTTACGATGGCGCGTTGCGCATTTCGCCGACCGCCTTTTGTCCGAGCGTGTTGCCGCCGGCGGAGCGGTACAACGCCGCCAGCAACCGCAGCGGCGCGCGCTGCGATGTGTACGATCACGCGGTCAATGTGTTCGGCCGCGACCCGATCACGCATTTCGCGTTGCGGCCGCTCGACAATGTCGGCATCCAATACGGGCTCGCGGCGCTTCAACGCGGCACGATCTCGATGGACCAATTCCTCGATCTGAACGAAAAAGTCGGTGGCTATGATTTCGACGGCAACTTCATGGCTAGGCGTACCGTTGCCGATGTTCCGGCGATCGTCGCCGCGTATCGTAGCGGACGCCTCACCAACGGCGGCGGCGGCCTCCGCGATATCCCGATCATCGATTATCGCGCCTACGCAGACGATGATCCGGTCGGCAACATTCATCTGCGCTATCACTCGTTCTCGATGCGCGAGCGTCTCAAAAAAGCCAACGGCGACGCCGACAATCAGGTGATGCTGGTCGAGGACATGCGCTACGGCCTCTACAGCTCTTCAAGCCCGCTGCTGCAGTTCGCCCTGCGCAAGATGGATCAGTGGATCGCGCGCGTCCGCGCCGACGACGCCGATCTCTCGCAACACCGGAAAGTCGTTCGCGACAAGCCGGCTGATTTGCGCGAAGGCTGCAACACGCGTGCCGCCAATCCGGTCTTCATCGCGGAAAAGCAAACGCGCGATCCGGCCCTGGAGTGCGAAGCGCTCTATCCGTCGGCGCCGGCGCCGCGTGAAGTGGCCGGTGCGAGCGTTGCGAGCGACATCGTCAAATGTCAGCTACGGGCGATCGATCTCGCGGACTATCCCGCAACTCCGACGGCCGTGCAGGTTTCGCGGTTACAGAACGTTTTTCCCACGGGGGTTTGCGATTGGTCGGCCCCTGGCATAGAGCAGCAACGGCTTGCCGGCACTTGGCAATTCTTCTGAGCGCTCTTTGAGGGCGTGAATGCGCGGGCTTCGGCCCGCTTTCTTTTCCGCCTTTCACCTCGGCTTAAAAATGAGCCGTCGGTAATTATTGCCGAATGCCCTCCAAGAAGTTCCGACAACGTCTGACGGGGGCCGCCCGGCCTTCCCTACAGCGAAAGCCCGCTTCCGAGGCTATTCTGGGCCGTCAGCGAGGAGAACAGATCTCATGCAGGCGCTTTTCCCGCACGCAACCATTGGAGGCTGTTTATGAGCATGATGCTTCGGACTATGCTCGCCACTGCGGGCGTTGTCATCGCAACGCAGGCGGCGGCCCAAATCACGTTTTATGACCGCGAGGATTTTCGCGGGCGATCGGTCACGATCGACCATCCGATTGGGAATATGGATCGGCGAGATTTCGACGACCGCGCCGCGTCGGCGGTCATCCAATCCGGCGATTGGCAAGTATGCGAGGACCCCGGCTTCCGCGGTCGCTGTGCCGTGCTGCATCCCGGTGAATATCGATCGCTGAGAGAGGTGGGGCTCAATAACGACGTCTCGTCGGTGCGGCCGACAGGTGGTCCGCCGCCCGGATACGGCTTTAACCGCGATGATCGCTACGCCGCTGCGCAGAACGATCAATACCAACGCCGCGGCGACGAGCGCGTGTTCGAGGTGCCGGTCACATCGGTACGCGCAATCGTCGGTCCGCCCGAGCAGCGCTGCTGGGTCGAGCGACAGGATGTCACGACCGACCGCAGCGGGCCCAATATCGGTGGCGCGATCGCGGGCGCCGTAATCGGTGGCGTTCTCGGCCATCAGATCGGCAGCGGACGCGGACGCGACGTCGCAACGGCGGGTGGTGCGGTCGCGGGTGGTGCGCTCGGCGCCAACGTGGGTCGTGGCGGCGGAGTGGTCAGCAGCGAAGACGTGCAACACTGTACGAGCGCGCCGAACAATGCGCCGCCGGATTACTGGGACGTCACCTACACGTTCCGTGGTCAGGTGCATCACGTGCAGACAGGCGCGCCGCCCGGACCGACCATCACCGTCAACGAGAACGGTGAGCCCCAGATGTAGCGCGTAGCTCCCGAGCTCTCGTTACAAAGACGCCGCGACGACCTGCCGATCGCGGCGTCTTTTTTTCGCGGTGCGCTATGCGCCGAACAGCAACCGCCGCCGTTCGAGACTCGCCTGCGGCCAGTATTTGTTGCGATCGTAGTACTCCGGGACCGTCTGTGCGCCGGGCGGAATGACGACCCAAGGCTGTTTCGACGTCGTGAAAATATGGATGTCGGGTGGGAACCGGTCGGGATCGTCGAGCGTGCCCACGCGAACGAAGTGCACCTTGTCGCCCGCCCCGGCGTAATTGCTCCAAAGCGCGACGCGACATATCGGACAGCGCGTGATCTTTTGGCCCTTGCCACTGTTCGACGGCGTCATCACCTGTTCCGGCGTACCGCTCGCCACGGCAATGCGATCCGCTTCGATCATGGCATTCAGCGCAAACGACGCGCCGGTTTCGCGTTGACACCATCGGCAATGGCAACAATGCACGAAGAGCGGCGTATCGGTCATTCGATAGCGGACCCCGCGACACGTGCAACCGCCTTCGAATGAAGCCTTCGCGGATTCAGCCATGTCACGTTCCCAAATGCGATTTACCCGGGCTTCGTCATCGCCGCCGGGTCGACAAGGCGATCGAATTCCTCGGGCTTCAGCAAGCCGAGTTTTTGCGCGGCCTCGCGCAGACTCACGTTCTCGCGATGCGCGGACAACGCAATACGCGCGGCATTCTCATAGCCAATGTGCGGGTTTAATGCCGTGACGAGCATCAGCGAGCGCTCGACGTTCTCGCGAATCTGCGCACGATTGGGCTCGATGCCCCGCGCGCAGCGCAGGTCAAACGACGCGAGCGCGTCGGCCAGGAGCTCCAAGGATTCGAGCGTCCCCTGCAGCATCACCGGCTTGTAGACGTTCAACTGAAAATTGCCCTGCGAGCCGGCGAACGCAACCGTCGCATCGTTGCCGAACACGCGCGTCACCACCATCGTCAGCGCTTCGCTTTGGGTCGGATTGACTTTGCCCGGCATGATCGAAGAACCGGGCTCGTTGTCGGGAATCGTGATCTCGCCCAATCCTGCGCGGGGCCCGCTGGCGTGAAAACGCACGTCGTTGGCGATCTTCATCGCGGCAATCGCGAGCGTGCGCGCCGCGGCGCTCGCGTTCACGATCGCATCGTGCGCAGACAACGCGGCGAACTTGTTGCGCGCTTCGGTAAACGGCTTGCCGGTCTCGCGCGCGATGGCCGCGGCAACGGCATCGCCGAATTTCGGGTGCGCGTTGAGCCCCGTACCGACGGCGGTTCCGCCCAAGGCGAGCGGATAGAGCCGTTCGCGCGCGGCTATGATCACTTCCCGCGCCTCGTCGAGCTGGGCCGCCCAGCCGGAAATCACTTGGCCGAGCGTAACGGGCGTGGCGTCCATCAAGTGCGTGCGGCCGATCATCACGATGTCGGCGAACGCGCGCGCTTTCGCATTCAACGTCTCGCGTAGCGCATCAAGGGCGGGGAGCAGTTGGGCGTCGATGACGTCGACCGTCGCGATATGCATCACCGCCGGGAAGGTGTCGTTCGACGATTGACCTCGATTGACGTCGTCGTTCGGATGGATCGGCTTTTTGGTTCCCACCGCGCCACCGGCAAGTTGAATGGCACGATTGCCGATGACTTCGTTCGCGTTCATGTTCGACTGCGTGCCCGAGCCGGTCTGAAATACGACCAGCGGAAATTCGTCGTCGAGCCTCCCGTCGATGACTTCCTGCGCGGCCTTGGCGATCAACGCGACTTTATCGGCGGGCAGCTCGCCGAGCGTGCCATTCGCTTCCGCCGCACATTTCTTGAGGATGCCGAACGCGCGAATGACCGGCCGTCCCCAGTGAAAGCGGCCCACGCCAATCGGAAAATTGTCGATCGAGCGCTGCGTTTGCGCGCCCCACAAATGATCCGCCGGCACGCGCACCTCGCCGAGTGCATCTTTTTCGACGCGATAAGACTCCATGACGTTAATGCTACGCCATTGCAGCACGCGTGTGCCGGGCGATCATCAGCTCCTCGTTCGTCGCGACCACATACGCCGGTGTGCCGCTTGTTGGCTGGGTGATCCGCCGCGCGCTGGCGGCGTTCGCCGCCGGATCGAGCGCAAAACCCAGCCACGGCAGCGCGTTCACGATGTGCGCGCGAACCGGCGCGGCATTTTCGCCGATGCCGCCGGTAAAGACCAACGCATCGAGACCTTGCAGCGCCGCGACGAGCGATCCCAGTTCATGGACCGCGCGATAACAAAACAGATCGACCGCGAATCCCGCGCGCGGTTCGGCCGACGCGAGAAGCGTGCGCATGTCCGACGAGATCCCCGATACACCGAGCAATCCCGAGCGCCGGTACAGCAGGTCCTCGATTTCGCGCGCGTCCATGTGGAGTTCGTCTTGCAAATAGAGAACCACGCCGGGATCCAGCGCGCCGGTACGCGTTCCCATCATCAGTCCATCGAGCGCGGTGAAGCCCATCGTCGTCGCGATGCTCACGCCGCCCTGCATTGCGCACATCGACGCGCCGTTGCCCAGATGCGCGACGACCGTTCTCCCGTTTGCGGCATTGGCGTCGAGCGAGGGCAATTCGCCTGCAATGTATTCGTACGACAAGCCATGGAAACCGTAGCGACGAATGCCGCGCGCGGTCAATTGTGCCGGCAGCGCAAACGCTTGCGCCAACGCGGGCTGCGTTCGATGAAACGATGTGTCGAAACAGGCGACTTGCGGGAGCGCGGGGGCTTGCTTGGCGATCGCGCGGATCGGCGCGAGATTGTGCGGCTGATGGAGCGGCGCGAGCGGAATCAGCGCCGCGAGCGCATCCAGTATCTCCGCGTCGATGCGAACAGGCCGCTCGAAGCGCACGCCACCATGCACGACGCGATGTCCGACGGCGACGACGCGATGGCGCGCAAGATCGCGATTGATGAAATCCAGCAGATACGCGGTGGCGCCCGCATGGTCAAGCGCATGCGCAGGCCAACGTTGTTCGCTGACGAGGGCGCCGCGCGCGTCGCGCGCTACGAATTGCGCCGTCTCGGTCAGGCCATCGATCTGTCCGTTGACGTCGAGCGTCAGCGAGGCGTCGTCGAGCGCAAAGACCGAGAACTTGATGCTCGACGATCCGGCATTGAGGACGACGAGCGCGTCGGGCATCGTCAATCGCGGACCGGAACCGTCAGGCCGATTTCGCGGCAAGGTGGCGGCTGTGCGCGACCAGCATCATCACCGCTGTCGACACGAGCCGCTCGCGCACGGGGTCCGCGCGCGAAGTGAGCACGATGGGAACGCGTGCGCCGAGCACAATGCCGGCGGTGTCGGCGCCGGCCAGGTACTGCAGTTGCTTCGCCAGAATATTGCCGGATTCAAGATCGGGGACGAGCAGAATGTCGGCGACGCCCGCGACCGGCGACACGATCTTCTTGGCTGCGGCAGCGCGCGCACTGATGGCGTTGTCGAACGCCAGCGGACCGTCGAGGATGCCACCGGTGATCTGTCCGCGATCGGCCATCTTGCAGAGGGCCGCCGCATCGACGGTCGAGGGGATTTTCGGATTTACGGTCTCGACCGCGGAGAGAATCGCCACCCTCGGTTGAGCGATATCGAGCACGTGCGCCAAGTCGATCGCGTTTTGTGCGATGTCCGCCTTGGTTTCGATGTCCGGCGCAATGTTGATTGCCGCATCGGTCACGAGCAAGAGCCGCGGATACGTCGGCACGTCGATGACGAATACGTGGCTGATTCGCCGCGCCGTACGCAGGCCCGTCGCCGTCGACACCACGGCGCCCATCAATTCGTCGGTGTGAAGACTGCCCTTCATCAACGCATCGACTTGGCCTGCGCGCGCCAACTCGACGGCTTTCTGCGCCGCTGCGTGGCTGTGCTCGGTCGATAAGATTTCATAAGGCGAAAGATCGATGCTCTCGCGGAGCGCGACCGCGCGAATCTTGTTGGCCGGTCCGACGAGCACGGGAATGATCATCTTGCGTTTCGCCGCTTCGAGTGCGCCGTTCAACGAATCGGGGTCGCAGGGATGCACGATGGCGCAGCGGATCGCGGGTAAGCCTTCGCAACGGCGCAAAATCGGTGCGAACGCATCGTTGCGCCGCAAGACGACGTCGGGCGTCGCCACGTTCGAGTACGCGATCGAGCTCGCCGGCGCACGGATGCTGGCGATCCCGTCGACCAGCGTCACGCCTGCCTGGTTGACGCAGCGACATTCGAATTCGATTCGCCGATTGCCGGGATCCTTGGCGCGTACGAGAACGGTGACGGTCAAGCGGTCGCCGAGGACGATCGTGCCGTCGTAATGGAGCTCGGTCCCGACAATCGCAGAGCCCGGTCCAGGGTAGCGACGCAACAACAGATTCGAGACGAGCGCGGCCGCCGCGGCACCCGGCGCCGTGGGACCTTTCGTCGTGGGAGCGCCCTCGAGATGCGCGGGATCGATCGCGCCCGCGGCGAGCGCGAGGCCCTCGACTTCGGTGACGCTCAACCGGCGCGTGAGCGTCTCGCTGTGGCCGACGGCGATTTCATCGAACGTGAAGTTGCGACATTCGTCCATCGGCGGGCACTGATCAACGGGCCGTCGCCACGGCCTTGACGCCGTTCTTGCTCTTGCGCCGCGGCGGTCTGCCGCGCAACGCGGGACGTCTTGGCGCCGGCGTGCGCTCGGGCACCGGCAGCGATTGCCGCAGCTCGGCGATCAATGCACGCTGCCGTTCGTCGACGACCGCGGCGACCTCGAGCGAGTCGAACAACGTATGCAGCTTGCGCCTTTCGCCCGCGGTACGCGCGAGGCGCGGCAGCGAGCGCTTGGCCTGCAATGGTTCGAATTCGACGACGATCGTCTCCTCGTGCAGCAGACGGCGCAATTCGTCTTCCGTAAGGCCTTTGAGAATGCCCGTTGGCGCAAGCAACTCCCGCGTGTGCTCCATCTGCGCCAATTTGCGAACGCCGCTGCCCGCTTTGGCGATCAGCATTCCGGCGCGGATGACGGCTTCCGGCAAGCCGCCGTGATCCAGCTCGTCCAGGACTTGCCGCACCGCCGGCACGGCGCGCGGATCGAAGCGCGTCTGGCGGCGGATATCGGCGCGCTGATCGGCCATTTGCAGCGACCACATGTTGCCATAGACCTCGTAGAACGCCGCTTCGCTTCCCGCATCACGTAAGTCGCGGTAGAGATCGAGCGCCGCGCTCACGTACGCGGCGAGCAGGTGCTCGACTTTGCGAGCGTAGTTCGCATCGCTCCGCGGATGCCGATACGCCTGTGCCAAGGCCGCCGCGAACGGCAGCCATGCGAGCGTGGGATTGCGATCGGAGAACATCCAATTCGCTGCGCGCAGCGGATGCCATTCACGCGTCAGCTTGGCCATCCATTCGGAGGTCGCCTCACGAATCGCCGGTCGCAGCAGCAATTCGTACACGCGCTCGTTCAGCTCCGACAATGCAGCGACCGCCTCGAACGGCTTTTCATCGACGCGATCGTGCTTTTGCAGCTTCTTCAAATCCTCGAGCCGGCGTTCGTGCAGCGACACGTCGTATTCGACCTCGCCGTTCGGTTTTTGGATTTCCTCTATTTCCATCCCGTAGAGGCCCGGCGGAAGCTGCTGGATATATTTGAGCACTTCGATGATTTGCGTGTGCTCTTTTTTCGCGACATGGCCGGACACGAATATGCCGAGATGACCGATGTCGGCGTGAATCAGGCCGACGATCGTCTGGCCGTTCGCCTTGATCTCCTCGGTGCTCGAATAGATATCGCTGATCCAGTTGAACGCCTGCTGCGGCGGCGTGATGTTGTCGCCCATCGATGCGAACACGATGATCGGCTGCCTGATCGTCTTCAGATCGAAGTAGCGTCCCGGTCCGAGGCGCGCCTCGCCCTGCGTCAGCTTGTTGCCGATGAAGAGATTGTTGACGATCCAGCGGATCTCCTCCTCGTTCATCAAATAGTAGCCGCCCCACCAGCGCTCGAAGTCGAGAAAACGCTCCGGCTCGACGTCGACGTTGTCGAACAGGTGATAGTACTTGTCGAAGTACGTATTCGCCGGATTCAGATATTCGAAGTTCTGCACCAGGTGCGCGCCGTCGAATTTGCCGGCGCCGAGGTCGCTCGCGAGCATCGACACCCACGAACCACCGAGCAGACCGCCGGCGAAGCGCATCGGATTGTCGCCGTCGTTGCCGGCCCAATACGACATCGGCGCGCCATTGATGACGAGCGGGCCCGTCATATCGGGTCGCGCGGCGGCGAGCATCATCACCGCCCATCCGCCCTGGCAATTGCCGATCAGGACCGGCTTTGCGCTCTCGGGATGGCGCTCGGCGACGATGCGCACGAATTCGGCTTCGGCATCGGTGACGTCGGCCAGCGTTTGGCTCGGCTCGGGATCCGGATAGAAGATGACGAAGTAAACCGGATGTCCGGCTTTGAGCGCAACGCCGACTTCGGAATCCTCTTTGAAGCCGCCGATGCCAGGCCCGTGTCCGGCGCGCGGATCGATGATGATGAACGGCCGCAGCGCATTGTCGACGACGACGTTCTTCGGCGGGACGATCCGCACGAGCGCATAACCGACCGGCCGCTCGAACGTGCGCGCGTCGGCAAGCACTTCGTACTCGTAAGCGAAGAGCGGCGGCTTTCCCGCCTGCTCGTGTGCGATCCAGTTATTGCCGCGCTTACGCATCGTGTCCCAGAAGAGCACGAAGCGCTGCGCGAAATCGACGGTGTATTGAAGCCAGTCGACGACGACTTGCTGGGGGCCTTTGACGCTGCGGCCGTCCTGGAAGAACGCGCGCTGAGCGTTGCCGATGCGCTGCATATAGGCGTTGGATGCGTCTTTGATGCGCCGATCGAGCGTGCTCGCGACGTTTCGGGAAATGCTGATCGAGCGGTCGATCGTTTTGTTGAGGTCAGCCATGGACAGACTCCCGGTGGCGATGTTGCACCGCAACATCGTAACACCGGCGCAGGCCGGATTCTGATGCCGTCTCAACAGAACGCCGCCGGCGAACGCGCGTGCCCGCGGCGGAAGAATCAGGCGCGGTGGCGTAGCTTCCGAATCGCCTCGAGTTGCGCGAGCGCAGAGGCGAGCTCCGCTTCGGCGTGCGCGATTTCCTCTTTCGAAGTTTTGTTTTGCATCGCTTCTTCGGCGGCGCGTTTGGCGTCGAGCGCGGCTTTTTCGTCCAGGTCCTTGGCGCGAATCGCCGTGTCGGCGAGCACGGTGACGAGATGCGGCTGAACCTCGAGATAGCCGCCCTGGACGAACACGAACTCTTCCTGCGCCTCGCCCGCGACTTTGATCCGCACGGCACCGGGCTTGATCTGCGTGAAGAGCGGCGTGTGCCGCGGATAAATGCCGAGCTCGCCGACGACGCCCGGCAGCACGACGAATTCCGCTTCGCCCGAGTAGATCTGCTCTTCGGCGCTCACCACGTCGACATGAATTGTGTTTGCCATCGGTGGGCTTTCAAACTATTGCAGCGTCTTCGCCTTCTCGAACGCTTCTTCGATCGGGCCGACCATGTAGAACGCTTGCTCGGGCAGTGCATCGCATTCGCCCTTCACGATCATGTCAAAGCCTTTGATCGTGTCCTTCAACGGCACGATCTTGCCCGGCTGACCCGTGAATACTTCGGCGACGTTGAGCGGCTGCGACAGGAATCGCTGGATTTTGCGCGCGCGCGACACGGCCAGCTTGTCTTCGGGCGAAAGCTCGTCCATGCCGAGAATCGCGATGATGTCGCGCAATTCCTTGTACCGCTGCAGCGTAGCCTGCACGCCGCGCGCGCATTTGTAATGCTCGTCGCCGACGACCAGTGGATCCAATTGGCGGCTGGTCGAATCGAGCGGGTCCACCGCCGGATAAATGCCGAGCGCGGCGATGTCGCGTGACAGAACGACCGTTGCATCGAGGTGACCGAACGTGGTCGCCGGCGAGGGATCGGTCAAGTCGTCGGCGGGCACGTACACCGCCTGAATCGAAGTGATCGATCCGGTCTTCGTCGACGTGATCCGCTCCTGCAAGCGTCCCATTTCTTCGGCGAGCGTCGGCTGATAGCCCACCGCGGACGGCATCCGGCCGAGCAGCGCCGACACTTCGGTGCCCGCGAGCGTGTAGCGATAAATGTTATCGACGAAAAAGAGGATGTCCTTGCCGTCGTCGCGAAAGCGCTCGGCCATCGTGAGACCGGTCAAACCAACGCGCAAGCGATTGCCGGGCGGCTCGTTCATCTGGCCGAAGACCATCGCGACTTTCGAGTCCGCGAGGTTGTCCATCTTGATGACGCCCGCTTCGGCCATCTCGTGATAGAAATCGTTGCCTTCGCGCGTGCGCTCGCCCACTCCCGCGAACACCGACACGCCGCCGTACGACTTCGCGATGTTGTTGATGAGCTCGAGCATCGCGACCGTTTTGCCGACGCCCGCGCCGCCGAACAGTCCGATCTTCCCGCCTTTGGCGAAGGGGCAGATCAGATCGATGACCTTGACGCCCGTGGGCAACAGCTCGACGGAAGGCGACAGCTCGTCGAATTTCGGCGCCAATTGGTGGATCGCGCGACGCTCGTCGGTCTTGATCGGGCCTTGCTCGTCGATCGGGCGGCCCAGCACATCCATGATGCGGCCGAGTGTCGCCGGACCAACCGGGACGGCGATCGGTGCGCCGGTGGCTTTCACGCTCATTCCCCGGCGCAAGCCGTCCGAGCTGCCGAGCGCGATGCAACGGACGACGCCGTCGCCCAATTGCTGCTCGACCTCGAACGTCAGACCTTTCTCCGCAAGGCCGGCTTCGCCGGTGTTCTCGAGCGTCAGCGCGTCGAAGATCTTCGGCATGGCGTCGCGCGGAAATTCCACGTCGACGACGGCGCCGATGCATTGAACAATCGTTCCTTGGCTCATGACGTTTCCCAAAATTCGTTACACGGCGGCGGCGCCGCCCACGATTTCGCTCAGTTCCTTCGTGATGCCGGCCTGGCGTGTCTTGTTGTAGATCAATTGCAGTTCGTTGATGATCTTGCCGGCGTTGTCGGACGCCGCTTTCATCGCGACCATGCGCGCCGACTGCTCCGACGCCATGTTTTCGTTCACCATCTGGAACACGATCGCTTCCAGGTAGCGCCGCATCATGCCGTCGAGCAACTCGCGCGCGTCGGGCTCGTAGATGTAATCCCACGTTCCGCCCGACACTTCGACGTGGCGCACTTCACCGCTCGCCGTCCGGTATTCCTGGGGAATCGGCACGATGCGGGCATGACGCGGGTCCTGACGCATCGTGTTGACGAAATTCGTGTAGTAGACGTGGATTTCGTCGACCTTGCCCTCGAGATATTCGTCGAGCAGCACCTTCACCGCACCGACGAGCTTCGCAATCTGCGGGCGATCACCGAGTTGGACGACGCTCGACACGATGTTCGCGCCTAACCGTTGCAGGAAGCCCAGACCCTTGCTGCCGATGGCGACATAGTCGACCTCGAGGCCCTTCGCGCGCCATTCCTTGTGCTGCTGCGTGACGATGCGCAGAACGTTGGTGTTGAGGCCGCCGCAAAGACCCTTGTCCGTCGTCACGACGATCGCGCCGACACGCTTCACCGGATCGCGTGGCACCAGGAATGGATGCTTGTACTCGGTGTTGGCCTTTGCGATGTGCATCGCGATATTGAACGTCTTCTCGACGTAGGGACGCGTCGCGCGCATGCGGTCCTGCGCCTTTTTCATCTTCGACGCCGCGACCATCTCCATCGCCTTGGTGATCTTGCGCGTGTTCTGCACGCTCTTGATCTTGTTCCGAATTTCCTTCGAGCCGGCCATGGGACGTTTCCTCGGTCGTCTTCTAGAACGAGCCGGTCTTCTTGAAGTCTTCGATCGCCGCGGCGAGCGCCTTCTCGTCGTCGCCGGCCAGGTCTTTGGTCTGATCGATCTTGTCCATGATCGACGCGTATTTGCTTTTCATGAATTGACGCAACGCGGCCTCGAATGCGAGCGCCTTCTCGACGGGGACATCGTCGAAATAACCGCGGTTGACGGCGAAGAGCGTCAACGCCATTTCATTCACTTGCAGCGGATGGTATTGCGGCTGTTTCATGAGCTCGGTCACGACACGACCACGATCGAGCTGTTTGCGCGTCGCTTCGTCCAAGTCCGACGCGAACTGCGCAAACGCCGCGAGCTCGCGGTACTGCGCGAGCGCCAACCGCACGCCGCCGCCCAGCTTCTTGATCACTTTCGTTTGCGCATTGCCGCCGACCCGCGACACCGATATCCCGGCATTGATCGCCGGGCGGATACCGGCGTTGAAAAGGTCAGTCTCCAAAAAAATCTGTCCGTCGGTAATCGAGATCACGTTCGTCGGCACGAACGCCGTGACGTCGCCTGCCTGCGTTTCGATGATCGGCAACGCGGTGAGCGATCCGGTCTTGCCTTTGACGGCGCCGTTGGTGAATTTCTCGACGTACTCGGGATTGACGCGCGCCGCGCGCTCGAGCAATCGCGAGTGCAGATAGAAAACATCGCCCGGATACGCTTCACGTCCCGGCGGCCGGCGCAGCAACAGCGACACCTGCCGATACGCCCACGCCTGCTTGGTCAGATCGTCGTAGATGATGAGGGCATCTTGGCCGCGATCGCGGAAATATTCACCCATCGTGCAACCCGAATACGGCGCAATGTATTGCATCGCCGCCGATTCCGACGCGTTCGACGCGACGACGATCGTGTACGCCATCGCCCCGGTCTCTTCGAGCTTGCGCACGACGTTGACAACCGTCGACGCCTTCTGCCCGATCGCGACGTAAATGCAGATGAGATCCTTGCCCTTCTGATTGATGATCGTGTCGACGGCGACCGCCGTCTTGCCGGTCTGGCGATCACCGATGATCAGCTCGCGCTGACCGCGGCCGATCGGCACCATCGCGTCGATCGCCTTCAGTCCGGTTTGCACCGGCTGCGACACCGATTGCCGTGCGATCACGCCGGGCGCGACTTTTTCGATCACATCGGTCATCTTCGCGTTGATCGGTCCCTTGCCGTCGATCGGCTCGCCGAGCGAATTGACGACGCGGCCGATCAGCTCGGGGCCGACCGGCACCGAGAGAATACGGCCCGTGCATTTGACCGTGTCGCCCTCGGTGATGTGCTCGTATTCGCCCAGCACCACCGCGCCGACCGAATCGCGCTCCAGGTTCAACGCGAGACCGAACGTGTTGCCCGGAAATTCGAGCATCTCGCCTTGCATCGCATCGGAGAGACCGTGAATCCGGCAAATGCCGTCGGTAATCGACACCACGGTGCCTTGCGTGCGGACTTGCGCACCGGTGTCGAGATTCTGGATCTTCGACCGGATGAGCTCGCTGATTTCGGAGGGGTTGAGTTGCATGGGATCCTCGTTGCTATTGCTTGGATGTTCAGCTGCGCAATTGTGCGCGCATCGCCTCGAGCTTTGCCTGCACGGAGCCATCGATCACCGCATCGCCGACCGTTACCCGCGCGCCGCCGATCAATGCCGGACTCACTACGACCGTCGTTTCGATCTTCTTGCCGAAGCGCTTTTCGAGCGCGGCCGTGAGCTCGGAGGTCTGTTCGGGAGAAAGCGGCATTGCACTTTCGATCTTCGCCCTTGCGACGTTCTCGGCGTCATCTTTCAGTTGATCGAACAGTGCGCGAATCTGCGGCAGAAGCTCGACGCGGTCCGCTTCGATCAGCACGCGCAGAAAACTGCGGCCGTCACCGCTGATGCGGTCGCCGGCAATCGAAAGCAGCAGCGCTTCCTTGTCGCCGGTCGACAACCGCGGATTTCCGAGCGCCGCGGTCACGCGTTCATCGGCAACGACCGTGGTCGCGAAGCGCAGCATTTCGGACCACACCGGCAGCGCGTTCTGCTCACGCGCGAGCTCGAACGCGGCTTGAGCATACGGACGCGCAACGGTGGTGAGCTCGGCCATGGCGTCCTAGAGCTGCGTGCGAATCGATGCCAGCAGCTCGGCGTGCGCTTTCGCATCGACTTCGCGTTGCAGAATTTTCGACGCGCCGGCGACGGCAAGATCGGCAACTTGATTGCGCAGTTGCTCCTTCGCTCGCGCGACTTCTTGCTGAATTTCCGCACGCGCGGCGGCGAGAATGCGATCCGCCTCGGCCTTCGCTTCGCCCTTCGCCGCGTCGATCGTCTCCGCCTTGAACTTTTCGCCGGTCGCGACGATCTCGCCGGCCTTCGATTTCGCGCCGGCCAGCATGTCGGCGATCCGCTTTTCGGTGCTCGCGAGCTCCTTGCGGCCCTGCTCAGCGGCGGCGAGGCCGTCGGCGATCTGCTTTTGGCGCGAATCAACCGCACGCATCAACGGCGGCCAGATGAAGCGTGCAGTAAACCAGATGAATGCGCCAAAGGCGACCGCTTGCATCAGAAGCGTCAGGTTGATGTTCATGACGATTCCCCTACGTCAGACGCCGCTATTTGAGGCCAACGGGAACGAGCGGATTGCCGAACGCAAACAGCATCGCGATTCCGAGTCCGATGATGAACGACGCGTCGATCAAACCGAGCAGCAGGAATACCTTGGCCTGAAGTTGCGGCATGAGCTCCGGCTGGCGCGCCGCGCCCTCGAGAAAGCGCGAGCACATGATGCCCACGCCGACGCACGCGCCGAGCGCGCCCAGGCCGATCATGAGACCGATGCCGATGCCCGTGTAGGCCTGGATCATCGCAACGAGTTGCAGTTTCGGGTCCATCTTGTTTCCTTTCTGGAGCGGGACAGTTGGAAGTCAGAAGTCAGTGAGGGCAACGCGATTCAATGATGCTCGTGCGCCATCGCGATATAGACGACGGTCAGCATCATGAAGATATAAGCCTGCAGCACGACGATCAGGATGTGGAAGATCGCCCAGCCGAGATTCAGCACGACGCCGGCCAGTGTGCCGACGAGCCCGGTCGTCGCCCACAGCGCGATCAATAAGAAAATGATCTCGCCTGCGTACATGTTTCCGTACAGCCGCAGCGAATGCGATAGCGGCTTCGACAGGTATTCCACGGCGTTGAACAGCAAGTTGAACGGCCAGAGCAGCGGATTGGACCCGAATGGCGCACAGAACAATTCGTGCACCCAACCACCCATGCCTTTGATCTTGATGTTGTAGAAGATCATCAAGCCGAATACCGACAGCGCGAGCGCGAACGTCGTATTGACGTCGGCCGTCGGGACGCCGCGCCAGTGTTCCTGCCGCAGCACGTGCTCGTAGAACCACGCCATGATGTCAACGGGCAGGAAATCCATTGCGTTCATGAACAGCACGAGCACGAACGTGGTGAGCGCGATCGGCGCGATCATCTTGCTCGACCCGGTATAGATATCCTTTACCTGGTTCTGGACGAAGTCGATCGCCAGCTCGACGAACGCCTGCTTTTTGGAAGGAACGCCGGCCGTCGCTTTGCGCGTGACCAACCAGAGAAATCCGAACGAAAGCGCACCCAGGAAGATCGTTGTCAGCAGCGTATCGACATTGATCGTCCAGAAGCCGCCGTCGGCCACCGGATGCGTGAGAAACGTCAGATGGTGCTGGATGTACTCGGTGGGAGATTCGTAGGAGGCCGCCATCGGGGTCTCTTGTTTTCGATCAGTCGCGGACGAGCAACGCCATTCCAAACATGAATACGGTGACGATGAACGCGGCCATGAATGCCGGCAGAACAGCGTCGTGATAGTTCGCAAGCACCAACCACAACTGCAGGACGATCACGGCGATCTTGCTTGCTTCGGCGCGAAACAGCGCCACCACCGTTGCACCCGCCGTCGTCGGTTTACCCAAGCCCAGCACGAATGCGTACACAATGCACGCCACCAGGTTCACGACGCCGCCCAGAACCGCGGACAACGCGCCATGCACCCCCGCCCAAATGCCGGCGATGGCGGCGATCGCGAGCGTCGCGATCGCTTGCCACTTCAAAACGTACCGGATCGGCTTGGTCGAAAGCGGCGGTTCCATTGCACGAAACGCACCGGACCGCGCACTTGACTGCGAGCCGCGCTGGCGAGTAAGCAAACCCGTGGATTTTAACCGCTTTTGAGGTCCTCCCGCAACGCAGCGTCACGCCGCGTAATGCGGCGGCCTTGAGCCAAATCAAGACACGCGGAAAAAGTGACCCAGACGCTCAACCGCCGGATAGCGCCGCAACGATCATCACCGACGAGCCGCCGGGCAATGGCGTTGCGAGGTCGCGCGTAAGCGCGGTGTCGATTAAGAGCTTGATGTGCGGCCGCACGTGTCCCTGCTCGTCGATCATTCGAAACCGGATGCCCGGATAGGCGCCATCGAGCGCCGCCAGCACACCGCCCAAAGTCGGCGGTAATTCGGGCGCAAGAACCGGCACCGCGACTGCAACTTCAGCAGCGCCGGTGTAGGACCGGAGCGGCGAGGGCACGCGGACCCGGACCACGGCAGCCGCTTCGTGCGACGATCGACCCATGACCGCGCGTTCCTTCCGTTACCTGCGATTGCGCGAGGTCACGTTTGTCCGTGGCTCGCTCAACCGCACTCGACCGCATAAACGTGCGGCAGATGGCGCGCGAGACAGCGAAATGTCCGGCCCTCGTCACGGCTTCCCCAGATTTCACCGGACGTCGTGCCGAAATAGAGTCCGGCCGGGTCGCGCGTATCGGCGGTCATCGCCTGACGTTTGACCGTCCACCATGCTTGCGCCTTCGGCAAACCCTGGTCGAGTCGCTTCCACGAAGTGCCGCCGTCGCGCGAGCGATAAACAGCCGGTCGACCGCCGGGCGATGTGCGTGGCCACACCGTCGTGCCGTCCATTGGAAAGACCCACAGTGTGTCGGGATCGCGCGGGTGCGCGACCATCGGGAAGCCGACATAGCCGACGCTCTTCGGCATCGATGCGCCGATCTCTTGCCATTGGTTGTTCGGTCGATCGATCCGGAAAATTCCGCAATGGTTTTGTTGATACAACCGATCCGGATGGCCGGCCGCGAAACGCACGCAATGCGGATCGTGCCCGTACTCGGCGTTGCGGTCCGGCAAAAATTCGGCGCGCACGCCTTTGTTGAGCGGCGCCCAATCGCCGCCCGCATCGAGCGACTCGAAGACGCCGCCCGACGACATCGCGATGTACACGTGCTTGGGGTCCCGCGGGTCGACCAGGATCGAATGCAACTTGGCGCCGTCGGGCGTTCCGTCCTGATCGCCGCCGCACCACGCCTTGCGCTGCGGATGCTTGTTGAATCCGTCGACACCGACCCACGTCGCGCCGCCATCGGTCGAGCGGAATAGCCCTTGCGGCGAAGTGCCCGCATACCACGTGTTTTGTTCCGACGCATGCCCCGGCGTCAGCCAAAACGTGTGATCGACGACACGACCACTGCCCTCGGCGAATGCGGGCGGTTTCGTCGCTTCTTTCCACGTCTTGCCGGCGTCGGTGGATCGAAATATCGTCGGTCCCAGGTGCCCGGTCCGCGCTGCTGTCAACAGCGTTCGCGCATCGCGCGGATCGCCGACCGCGTGATGAACGATGTGACCGTGAAACAGCGGCCCTGCGATCTTCCACGCGTTGCGCGCGAGATCGCTCGTGAGCGTCCACAGGCCCTTGCGGGTGGCGATCAGCAGTCGAATACGCTTCGCTGTCGTCGTGCGCACCGTCTTTTTACTGCGCGGCATCGTGTCTCCTCCTGTTCAAGATGCGTCCCGCCGGAACGAAGGACGAACGCTACGCCGCACGCGCGCTCCCCGCAACCTCGCCGCAACGGCGTATCGCTATTTAAGGCTTGAAATTCGGCGCCGTCACTGCAATGCTATTCAACCCGTCGCGAACGGTTCGGCATGAGCCCGATCCGCCATTCATTGGTAAGGAGAACTTCGAAATGACGATCAAGGTCGGCGACAAGCTTCCCGCCGGGACGCTGCAGGAATTTTACGAAGAACCGAAGGACGGCTGCGCGGTCGGCCCGAATCCCGTCAAAGTCGACGAGCTCACCCGGGGACACAAGGTCGTCATCTTCGGCTTGCCCGGCGCCTTCACGCCGACGTGCTCGGCAAAACATGTCCCGAGCTATCTCGCCAACTACGACAAGCTGAAGGCGAAAGGGGTCGACACCATCGCCTGCATGGCGGTCAACGATGCATTTGTCATGGGCGCGTGGGGGCGCGAGCAAAAGGCCGGCGGTAAAGTGCGCATGTTGGCCGATGGTTCAGCCGACTACACGAAAGCGCTCGGGCTCGAACTCGACTTGGGTTCGCGGGGGCTTGGACTTCGCTGCCAGCGTTTCTCGATGCTGGTCGACGACGGTGTCGTCAAGGCCTTGAATATCGAAGGGCCGGGCAAGTTCGAAGTGTCCGACGCCGAGACGATGTTGAAGCAGCTCTGCTGATCAGATAACTTCGGCGCGCGGTCAGTGCACCTCGTGTGCGACGCCGAATCGCGCGACGAGGCCATCCAGCTGCTCGAGCGTCGAATAGCGAATGACAATCCGGCCCGCGCCTTTGCGCCCGGGCTCGATATGCACGACGGCGCCGAGCGTCTCGGCGATTTCATTTTCGAGACGCGCGGTATCGGCGTCGTAGCCGGGCTTGCTGCGACGCGCGGCGCGTTTTGCGGGATTGAGTAGCCCATGCACGAGGCGCTCGGTCTCGCGCACCGATAGCTGCTGATCGACGACACGGCTCGCCGCGCTCGCTTGCTGCGCGGGTGCAAGTGCCAGCAACGCGCGCGCGTGTCCCATCTCCAGCTTGCCCGCCAACAAATATTCCTGCACGGATTTCGGTAATGCGATCAGTCGCAACAAATTCGATACGGCGCTGCGCGAGCGTCCAACCGCCTTGGCGGCGGCATCGTGCGTCAGCCCGAACTCGCCGATCAATCGCGACAGGCCCTGCGCCTCTTCGAGAGGATTCAAATCCTCGCGCTGAATGTTCTCGATCAACGCGAGGGCCAGCGCGGCATTGTCAGGGACCGTGCGAACCAACGCCGGTATTTCGGAAAGTCCCGCTTGGCTTGCGGCGCGCCAGCGACGCTCGCCGGCGATGATCTCGAAGCGCGCGCCGTCGACCGGGCGGACGAGGATCGGTTGCATAACGCCCTGCTCGCGAATCGAATCCGCCAATTCCGCGAGCGACGTTTCGTCCATGCGCGTGCGCGGCTGATATTTGCCCGGACGCACGCGCTCGACGGCGATCATCCGCAGCGACTCGCCGCTCGCTGCCGGTTCGTCGACGCCCGCGAGCAGCGCGTCGAGCCCGCGTCCCAATCCCTTCGGTCGAATCATCGTTCGGTCTCCGATTGCGATTGCGGTTGCGATTCCGGTTGTGCTTGCGCCTCGGTTGCCGGCGCCGCGGCTTGGCTTCGCGAGGGAATCCCGCGTGCCTCCATCCGGCGCAGCATTTCGCCGGCAAGAGCGAGATACGACTGCGCGCCCTTCGACATCAATTCGAGCTTCAGTACGGGAATGCCATGGGACGGCGCTTCGGCGAGCCGAATGTTGCGCGGAATCACCGTGCGATACAGCTTGTCGCCAAAGTGCTTTTCCAATTCCGCCGCGACGTTTTGCGCGAGCATGTTGCGCGGGTCGTACATTGTGCGAAGCAGGCCTTCGATCTCGAGACGCGGATTCAGATGCGCGCGAACTTTGCGAATCGTTTGCACGAGGTCCGACAAACCTTCGAGCGCATAGTATTCGCACTGCATCGGAATCAGCACCGAGTCGGCGGCGCACAAGCCGTTCAGCGTGAGCAACGACAACGAAGGCGGGCAATCGAGCAGAATGAAGTCGTAGTCACTCGACACCTCGTGAATTGCCGACTTCATTTGTTGCAGCGCTTCGGAGAGTGCGTCTTTGAGACGCATCTCGCGCTCGGGCAGGTCCACCAGCTCGACTTCCGCCCCGGCGAGCTCACGATTCGCGGGCACGAGATCGTAATCGCCCGAGGGCGAACGCGTGCGCACTTCGGCGATCTTGCGCTCGCCCAACAATACTTGATAGACGGTGTAGGGAAGGGTGCGCTTGTCGACGCCGGATCCGGTGGTCGCATTGCCCTGCGGATCCAGATCGACGATCAGTACACGCCGTTTCATCGCACCGAGACTGGCGGCGAGATTGACCGACGTCGTCGTCTTCCCGACGCCCCCTTTCTGATTGGCGACCGCGATGATCCGCGTCATGCAGCGGCCATGCGCGGTTGAAGCACGATGAGATGTCGCGCGGCGTCGAGGCCCGGAACCTGCAGTGGTATCGCTGCAACGACTTCGATGGTCGCCGGCAACGCGGCTATCTCTGCTTCGGGAAACACACCCTTCATTGCGTAAAGCTGTCCGGTTGGCGCGAGATGTTTTGCCGCCACGTCCGCGAACGAGCGGAGATCGGCGAATGCGCGTCCGATGACGACATCGAACGGCCGCTCCGAGGACAGTTCCTCGACTCGCGCCGCGACGGGACGCACGTTGCGCAGCGACAACTCGATTGCGGCCTGCGTGAGAAAGGCGACTTTCTTTTGATTGGAATCGACGAGCACGACGCTCCAGTCGGGTCGCGCAATCGCCAACGGAATCCCCGGAACGCCCCCACCGGATCCGACATCGAGCACGCAAGCATTTTCGATCTGCGGTAAGTGCGGCAACACGGCCAGCGCATCGAGCACATGTTGCGTCACCATTCGCCCTGGCTCGCGGATTGCCGTCAGGTTGTAAGTGCGGTTCCACTTGGCGAGCAGAGCCACATAGTCCCCGAGCCTGGCGCGGTTATCGTGGGAAAGCGATAGGCCAAGCAATCGAAGACCTTCGTTCAGGCGCCCGTCGACATTGACACCGGCGAGCGAGGCCGCCGTGGTCATGGCGAGACGCTCGGCGCGACGACGAATAAAAGTCCGGTGCTCGTCATGCGCGAGTTACGCGGAGCGCACTGCCTCATGCTCGTGCGAATGCGTTGCGGCGGCGTTCCGCTTGAGATGAACGAGCAGCAATGAAATGGCGGCGGGCGTAATGCCCGAGATACGCGCCGCCTGGCCGATCGTATCGGGCCTGACCGCATTCAACTTCTGCTGGACTTCGATCGACAAACCGCGCACGTGTCGATAATCGAGATCGGGCGGCAGCTTCGCGTCCTCCTGTGCGCGCCGCCGCGCAATCTCGACGTCCTGGCGTTCGATATACCCGGCATATTTGGTCGCGATTTCGACCTGTTCGCGGACGGCCGCATCGGGAGCGGCGTCACCCGCGACAGGCAACGACATCAGGGACGCATACGTCACGCCGGGGCGGCGCAGCAAATCGGCCAACGTGTACTCGCGCTCGATCGGCGCGCCGAAAATGCGTTCTGCATCGCACGCGGTGATCATGGCGGGATTCACGTAGGTCGATTTCAGTCGCTCGCGCTCGCGCGCGATCGCATCGCGCTTGCGCGCAAACGCGTCCCAGCGCGCATCGTCGACGACGCCAAGCCGGCGCCCTTGCTCGGTCAGGCGCAGATCCGCGTTGTCTTCGCGCAACTGCAATCGATATTCGGCACGCGATGTGAACATCCGGTACGGTTCCGAAACGCCGCGCGTGATGAGATCGTCGACGAGCACGCCGAGATACGCTTCGTCGCGACGAGGACACCATCCCTCGTCAGCATTGACGAACCGGGCCGCATTGATTCCAGCGAGGATGCCCTGCGCGGCCGCTTCTTCGTAACCGGTCGTACCGTTAATCTGTCCCGCGAAAAATAAACCGGCGATCGCTTTGGTTTCGAGCGTCGCGTGCAGTGCGCGCGGATCAAAGAAATCATATTCGATCGAATAACCGGGACGAATGATCTGCGCATTTTCGCAGCCTCGCATCGTGCGCACGAGCTCGATCTGCACGTCGAAGGGCAACGACGTTGAAATTCCGTTGGGATAGATCTCGTGCGTCGTCAGCCCTTCCGGCTCCAGAAAGATCTGATGGCTGTCGCGCTCCGCAAAGCGCACGACTTTGTCTTCGATCGAGGGACAGTAACGCGGGCCGATGCCTTTGATCACGCCGGTAAAAAGCGGCGAGCGATCGAGGGCGCCGCGAATGACCTCGTGCGTGCGGGCGTTGGTACGCGTGATCCAGCAGGACACTTGGCGCGGATGCATGTCCCGCGTGCCCTGAAACGAAAAAACCGGCACTGGTTCGTCGCCGGGTTGCGTCTCGAGCGCTGAGAAATCGATCGTGCGACCGTCGAGCCTCGGTGGCGTACCGGTCTTGAGCCGGCCGGCCGGAAGCGAAAGCTCGCGCAACTTGGCGCCCAGACGCTTCGCAGAAGGATCGCCCGCGCGGCCCGCTTCGTAATTCTCGAGCCCGATATGAACGAGGCCCGAAAGGAACGTACCGGTCGTGAGTACAACGGCGCGCGCGTGGAACTCGAGTCCGATTCCCGTGATTACGCCCGCGATGCGCGGCTTGCCATTCGACTCGTCGATCAGCAGATCATCGACGGACTGCTGAAACAGCCGCAGATTCGGCTCGTTTTCGAGCCGGTGTCGGATCGCCTGTTTGTAGAGGAGCCGGTCCGCTTGCGCACGCGTTGCCCGGACGGCAGCGCCCTTGCTGGCGTTCAAGGTACGAAACTGGATTCCCGCTTCATCGGTGGCAATAGCCATCGCCCCGCCCAGCGCATCCACTTCCCTGACGAGATGACCCTTGCCTATACCGCCGATCGACGGATTGCACGACATTTGACCCAGCGTCTCGATGTTGTGGGTCAAGAGCAGCGTCCTGCGGCCGATCCGCGCGCTGGCCAACGCGGCCTCGGTTCCGGCATGACCGCCGCCCACGACGATCACATCAAAATACTTGTCTAATTCCATGATTATTATGAGAAACTGCGGATAAAAACGATGGGCCGTTTTGTGTGATTTTTGGCCACCCGCTATTTTACGATACCCGAGGTCAAGTCGGTTCAGTTGTCATTTCAATTTGAAGTACGCGGGTGCTAGCTTCGGCATCGTACTTGCTTCTTTATGCATTGCATGGCGGTCCAAACACTTCTAACGACGATGCACACCGACGAGCACGGCGTTCGGTTCGAAGTCTATTCCCATCGAGAACTCACTCCCGCCGAAATCTCGCAAGAGATCGCGCTGTACATTGCGGCGCGCCGTCGAAAACCAGAGGCCGGCAAAACCTACAGGGTCTTTACACGGACCGAGGCTCCCGACTGGATGTAACGGCGCAAATTGGTTCGTTGGCGGACGAATGTGTTTCACGTGAAACCGAGTCTATTAGCCCGGGTGTGGCGGCCCGTGATTATTTGCCATAGCGTGCTACCTTCTAGCGACGTCGTCGCGGCGATAGCCACATTGCGGATCGGCCTCGATTGATCCGGTCGCATGCTACTGCTTCGATTGTCCCAGGGGTTCGCCGTAGCAGCCGATAGCCAGCCGGCTTTTTCAGGCAATGGAACTGTGCCGGCGACGGCCATGGGCGTCGAGGTAGGACTGCAATTCGGCTTATCTCGTCGAGATTGTCGCGGCACTTGAGCGGGCGGCGCCCATTCCCACGATGGATCCACGCCCAAAATGGTCCATTCTACGGTCCAGATTTTGGCGTGCCGACGGCGCGAAGCCAACAAAAACCGACCATTGGCCAACCTGAGATGCGGGTTTTGCCCGCGCTTGCGTGGAATCACCCTAACATGCTAGGCGGAGCGTCCGATGAAACGCATGAGGTAGTTGTTCGCGGCGTCCCGGGCCTATTCCCACGACGCGACGCGGACCGGGACGCTGTACGTAGCGGTCGCGGCCGTGAAAAAAAACTGACGGCGGTAGGTTCTAGATTATTGTGTACCCCATACGTTGAAAAGAGAGCCGTCAGCCACGGTGGTGATTTGTAGGTTGTTTCACGTGGAACCACCGTTTACCGGCTCGGCTTCCTGATGGCTGAAGCGGCGTCGCACAATCTCAAGCCGGCGGCGTTTCAAAAAAGCAACCCGAGCTTGATCGGGCAGTCGCCCCGTTTCCGGCTCGCGCACAAACACGAGCATTTCTTCGTCGCGCTATTTGTTTTGCATCGAAGTGAACCAGTTATTGTCTACTAGCTGGTCGCAATCCCCTGCCTCTAGGTACTTGGTCTTCGCGTGCCATCTTATCCGATCTTACCGGGAACCGGATTGATATTGGGCCGCTGTTGGAACTTCTTGTCGCGGCGAACGAATAATCAAACCGAGACGCCCCTTTATTGAAGCTGCTCGTAGCAGCCGGCAAGTTCACGGAAATGCGCGATCCTTCTGCGTCGGATTTGCCATAGGCCCGAATGCCAGAGGGAATCGGGGCACTCCGTCGGTTTTAGAATGACCGTCTTCCGGATCGGGGCGCTTCGGTTCGGGACGAACGGCGCAGCGGCTGAGACACTACCAGCGGCGCCATCGGGAACGCCGCGAGCAATCCAAAAAAGGAAACTGCCCTCCGCAGGGCGGACGCCGGAGCGAGAAAGAGGAAAAGGAGGACTGCGAAACGGACTCGGAGGCGCAAACCGGCGCCCCATAGCCGCCAAGCCAGGTATGGGCTAGCCCCTATTACCATGACGTCCAAAACGATGGTGGCCACTCACAAATACTAGATCACCTAATAATCAATGGTTTACTAGTTAGGATAAACGAGCGCCGAGCCGCTCTCGCTCGGTCTGAAGTTGCTTCGGTCCGCGGCTGCCGATCCTGGTGAACAGCGCATCGTGACGCTGGAGCTCTTCCATCCACTGTTTTCGATCGATCGTGGTCGCAACCTCGTAAAGCTTCTTGTCGAACTCCAGCCCTGACCAATCGATATCCCCATACGTTGGCATGAGCCCGAGCGGCGTCTCGACTGCGCCGGCTTTCCCGCTGCAGCGGCGAAAGATCCATTGCAGAACCCGCATGTTTTGGCCGAAGCCCGGCCAGACCAATCGGCCGTCCGTATTCTTTCGAAACCAATTGACGCTGAAGATCCGCGGTGGATTCGCAACGGCTTTACCCATTGCGAGCCAATGTCTGAAATAGTCGCCGACGTGGTAACCGCAGAACGGCAGCATTGCAAATGGGTCGCGGCGCACTTCGCCGACTGCGCCAGCCGCAGCGGCGGTCGTCTCCGAACCCATCGTCGCCGCCTGGTAGACCCCTTCGTCCCACGTGCGCGCCTCGACGACGAGCGGGACGGTGTCGGAGCGTCGCGCGCCGAATACGAACGCGGAGATCGGCACGCCAGCCGGGTTATCCCATTCAGGATCGAGCGACGGACATTGGGTCGCCGCCACCGTGAAACGCGAGTTCGGATGCGCAGCCTTGCGGCCGCAATCCGGCGTCCACGATTTGCCCTGCCAGTCGGTCAGATGCGCGGGCGGCTCCTTCGTCATGCCTTCCCACCACACGTCGCCGTCATCGGTCAGTGCAACATTGGTGAAAATCGCGTTTGCGCGCATCGTATCCATCGCATTCGGATTCGATTCGTACGATGTGCCTGGCGCGACACCGAAATAGCCCGCCTCCGGATTGATCGCGCGAAAGTAGCCGTCGGCGCCGGGCTTGATCCATGCGATGTCATCACCAATCGTGGTGACCTTCCATCCTTCGAGACCGCGCGGCGGAATCAACATTGCGAAATTCGTTTTGCCGCAAGCACTCGGAAATGCAGCGGCAACGTAGCGCTTCTCACCTTGCGGCGACGCAACGCCGAGGATCAGCATGTGCTCGGCAAGCCAGCCTTCGTCGCGTCCCATCACCGACGCGATGCGCAACGCCAGGCATTTCTTGCCGAGCAACGCATTACCGCCGTAGCCCGAGCCGTAGCTCCAGATCTCGCGTGATTCCGGAAAGTGAACGATGTACTTGTGATCGGGATTGCACGGCCATGCGACATCGCGCGTTCCGGTAGCAAGCGGCGCGCCAACCGAATGCACGCACGGAACGAACGGCGCGTCCTGTTGGAGCACGTCGAACACCGCGCGGCCCATGCGCGTCATGATGCGCATGCTCGCGCCAACATACGGGCTGTCCGTCAATTGAATGCCGATATGCGCGATAGGGCTGCCAAGCGGCCCCATCGAGAACGGAACGACATAAAGCGGTCGACCGCGCATCGAACCGTCGAACAAGCCGCGCAACGTGCGCCGCATCTCGGCAGGCGCGACCCAATTGTTCGTCGGTCCCGCGTCCTCCTCGCGCTCGCTGCAGATGAACGTCCGATCTTCCACGCGCGCGACGTCATTGGGATCGGACAACGCGAGATAACTATTCGGCCGTTTTGCCGGATTCAGCTTGATCAGCGTCCCCTGCGCGACCATCTCCGCGCAAAGGCGGTCGTACTCAGCCTCGCTGCCATCGCACCAAACGATCGTCTCGGGCTTCGCCAGTGCGGCGAACTCGCGCACCCAGCCAAGCAGCCGCGGATGTCGAACGTAATTCGGCGCGCCGACCGACGCAGCGAGCGTGACAAACGATTCGGGTTGATTCATTTCGATTCGGATTGGATTTATGTCGAGACGGACAACGTCGTTTGCGGAATGTTTCAACGATTTCGCATCGTGCAGGGAAGAGCGCGGAATTTATCACGCGATACGCGCCCGACATAGCTCTCTATGTCGGGCGGCCTAGTGGCCTGACCGCTTTGAAATTCCTGCCCGATACACTGCAGCGCAGCAAAACGCGTGCAATTGGGCCTTATCACTTGCCGATGCAAAAGCGCGAAAAAATGACACCGAGCAAATCGTCCGCGGTCACTTCGCCTGTGATCGATCCGAGCGCGTTTTGCGCTTCACGCAGTTCCTCGGCAAACAATTCAAGCGGCGGCGATTTCTCGGCGATGTGAAACGCCGCGATCCCGAGATGGCGGCCAGCACCCTTCAACGCCACGAGATGTCGCTCACGGGCGAGAAATGCATCTTCGGCAGTGCCCTGTGCGCTGAACATCGCCAGAACTTCATGCTCGAGCAATTCGGTTCCGGCACCGGTCAATGCTGAAAGCCAGATGTGGCAGCGCGGAATCTTTTCGACCACGCGCATCTCGACATGCGGCGCGATCGACGCGAGATCGCCCTTGTTGTGGATGACAATGCGCGGCAGCGAACGAGGCAAGCGCGCGAGCAGCGCAGCATCCGCGGGATCGAGCGTATCGACGACGTCGCGCGCATCGACGATCAGTAACGCAAGGTCGCTCCGCTCGACCGCCGCCCACGTGCGTTCGATGCCGAGTCTTTCGACTTCATCATTCGTCTCGCGCAGACCTGCCGTATCGATCACCGTCAGCGGAATGCCCGCAAGCTCGACGCTGCGCTCGACAGTATCGCGCGTCGTGCCCGCGATCGACGTCACGATAGCGGCGTCTTCGCGCACGAGTCGATTGAGCAGACTGGATTTGCCGACGTTCGGACGGCCGATCAACACGACGCTCAATCCTTCACGCAGCAACGCGCCCGATTGCGAGCGCGAAAGCAACTGCTCGAGCAACTCGCGAATCGCCTGCATGCGACCGAACGCATCGTGCGCGCGCAGAAAATCGACGTCCTCATCCGGAAAGTCGAGCGCCGCCTCGGTGTACATGCGCAACTCCGTCACCGCCGCAACGATCGCTTGCACGTTGCGAGAGAACTCCCCGGTGAGACTCTTGATCGCCGCACGCGCGGCAGTCGACGTGGCGGCATCGATCAGATCGGCGACTGCTTCGGCTTGCGCGAGATCGACCTTGCCGTTTAGAAAGGCACGTTTGGTGAATTCGCCCGGCTCGGCGATTCGCGCGCCGAGCTCCAGGCAACGCGCGAGGACCAATCGTAGTGCCGCGGGACTTCCATGGCCGTGCAATTCGAGAACGGTCTCTCCTGTGAACGAGTGCGGAGCCGGAAAGAACAGCGCGAGGCCGACGTCGAGCGCCGTGCCGTGGGCATCGAGAAAAATTGTCTGCGTGGCCAAGCGCGGCGCGAGGGGCTTGCCGACGATGCCGTCGATCACATGATCGAGCGCCGGCCCCGACACGCGGATGATGCCGATCCCGCCACGGCCGGGCGGCGTGGCAATGGCGGCGATGACCGGCGCGAGTGAACGAATCGTCACGCGCGCGAGCTTAGCGTGCAGCGAGGTGTGTCAACGCCGCTTCGCGGCGGCGAGCACGGTCTCTCGTTCCAGCACGCGATTCATATGCCACTGCTGGAAAATCTGGATGCAGTTGTTGACGAGCCAGTAGAGGACGAGCCCGGAGGGAAAGAAGAGGAACATGACCGAGAACGCGACCGGCATGATCTGCATCACTTTGGCTTGCACGGGATCGCTGATCGGCGTCGGGGACAACTTCACCTGCAGATACGCGGTGATCGCGTAGACGATCGGCAGAATGAAATACGGATCCGGTGCCGAAAGATCGTGAATCCAGCCAATCCACGGCGCGTGTCGAAGCTCCACGGCGGAAAGCAGCACCCAATAGAGCGCGATGAACACCGGAATCTGGACGACGATCGGCAGGCACCCACCGAGCGGATTGATCTTCTCCTGCCGATAGAGCTCCATCATTTTCACTTGGAGCTGCTGCTTGTCGTTCGCGTACTGCTCCTGCAGCGCCTTCATCTTCGGCGCGACGACTTTCATCTTCGCCATCGAGCGCGCGCTCGCGTGGTTCAAGGGATAGAACGCACTCTTGATCAGGATCGTCATCGCGATGATCGCCCAACCCCAATTGCCCAGCAGTCCATGTAACCACTTGAGCAGCCAGAAAAGCGGTGCCGCGATGATCGTGAAGATCCCATAGTCGACGACAAGATCGAGACCCTTCGCGAGCTTGGCGAGCTGATCCTGATCTTGCGGCCCGACATAGAGGCTCGAGCGAATGACGCCGGTCGCGCCCGGCGCGATCGTCCCATCCGCATAGCGAACGCCTGCGGTATACAGCCCGCCTTCGAGTCTGGTCGTATAGAACTGGCGCTGAAATTTCGGGGACTCGGGCGGCAGCCACGCCGCGACGAAATAGTGCTCGATCATGCCGATCCAGCCATTGTCGACCACCTTGGTGTACGGCGATTTGCGCGTGGGATCCGCGGCTTCCTTGTCGATCTCCGAAAATTCTATTTTCTTGAATTTGTCCTGGTCGTTGTAGATGACCGGCCCGACGAACGACGCGGGCGCCATCGAGCTGTGCGCGACCGCCGATTTCGTATCCCGCATCAACTGGAAGTACGCTTCGGGGGTGATCGGCGCGCTGCCGCCGTTCATGATGTCGAATGCAACGTCGATCACATAGGTGCCGCGATGAAACGTCAGTACTTGCGTGACCTTGTCGCCGCGTGAGTCGGTCGCTTGCAGCTTGAGCTCGAGCGAATCTTCCCCGGGACCTAACGAGCGGGGCCCCGGCAGTGCTTGATAGAGGGTGCGATGGTTGGGCATTCCCTCGCCAATCAGTCCCGCCTGCGCAACGTAGGTGCGCTCGGCATTCTTTTGCAGGGCGAGATACGGTTTGTTCGGATCCTGTGCATCGCGATGTTTGGCGAGCGCAACGAGGGTGATGACCCCGCCCGCGGTGTCGATGTCCGCCGTGTACAAATCGGTCTTGATCGCGATCGTCTGCCCTCCCGCCGCGGGCGCTTCGCCCGGGATTGGTGCCTGCGTCGTGGGAGTGGTGCCGTTCGACGGCGCGGGTGTGGACGGCGGCAATTCGTTGGTCTTGGGCGCGGTCTTGGCGATCGTTGGCGCGGGCGCATGCTCCTTCTGCCAGGCCTCCCAAAGAAACAGCGCGGAGAACGCGAAGATCAAAAACAAAATCAGACGTTGCGTATCCATGCGGGCGTGATCGCCTTCGGGTTCGCGCACGCGACCCTTCGGGTCGCATACATCAGGGGACGGGGTCGAAACCGCCGGGATGATACGGGTGACACCTCGCGAGACGGCATAGCGCGAGCCATATCCCTCTCAGGACGCCGTGCCGCTCGACCGCTTCTTTCGCATAATCGGAGCAGCTCGGATAGAAGCGGCAATTCGCGCCCAGCGATGGCCGTATCGCGTATTGGTAACCACGCAGCAGCGTGAGTAGGAGCGTTTTCACGCCGAATCCGCTGCGATCAGTTTACCGACGAGCGTCGATCCTTCCGCGGCTGCCGCAGCGATTTCGCCGGGCGTAACGGCTCGCTTCACTCGCAAGATCACGTCGAAGCGTTCGATGGCCGGTCGAGCGGCACGCACCGTTTCACGTAGACGTCGCCGTAGACGGTTGCGGTCCACCGCGCGAGGGATCGCCTTCCCGCCGATCACGTAACCCACCCGTCCCGCCGTGAGCGCGGCTGGCGCGGCGACCAATTGCAGGAAGCGCCCATCGATCCGCCGACCCGAACGAAAGACCGCCTCGAATGCGGCAGCGCCGCGGAGTCGATAGCGACTGCTGCCGCGCGCGCGCAGGCTTCGAACCGATCAGACCGAAAGGCGCGCGCGCCCCTTGGCACGGCGCGATGATATGACCTTGCGTCCGCCGACAGTTTGCATGCGGCTTCGAAAGCCGTGTTTTCGCGCGCGGCGAAGCTTGGAAGGTTGAAATGTGCGTTTCATGGCGTGTCTCTTTGCGAAGATGCCCGGCCGCGCTACCTGGCCGGATGAGGCGGCTGGAGCTTGGGGCTGCGCCTGCCGAAAAGCCTTACATTAGAGCGCGTTAATGGTGGTGGTGTCAACGACCGCCGATTCGAGACCGCTACCCGATTCGAGGTGCCCTTTGCAAGCGATCACTCCGGCCGCGAAGCGCCATCGCACGCGTTCTCCGGCCGATGTCGACACTTGCGCGAAATTCCTTGTGGATAACCCCGATTCACGGGTCTACAATGCCGGCGATTACGGACGTCCACGCCTTCGGCCATCAAGAAAGGCGACGCGGTCCCCCCGCTCTCACCTCGAGAGCGGAACACAGAAAAAAGAGCCCCATTTTGCATATCGCCGCTACACCACCGGTTTGGGCTGCCTGTCTTGCGGTGTTCCAAAGGGAGCTGACGCCCCAGCAGTTCGCGACCTGGATTCGCCCGCTTGCCTGCGCAGATGACGCCGGAAGGCTCAAGCTCACAGCGCCCAACCGGTTCGTGCTCCAGTGGGTCAAGGATCGGTTCGGCCCTCGCATCGAGACGCTCGCACGCGAAGCCGGCGGAGCGCAAATCGGCGTGGAATACTTCCTTGCCGACGCCCCGCCCGCTTCCTCTGCCCCGGCCAGCACGCCGCCGGTGTCCTTGGTGCGCAAGATGGTCCCGGCTGTGGATACCCTTCCGGCCCCTCAGGAAGTACCGGCGTCGGCGCCCGCGCGTGTCGTCTCCACCCGCCGAACCGACATCGGCGGCCTCAATCCCAGTTTCACGTTCGACTCCTTCGTCGCCGGACGCGCCAACCAGCTTGCCCGCGCGGCGGGGTTGCAAGTCGCCGACCATCCGACTTCCTACAATCCGCTTTTCGTCTACGGCGGCGTCGGCCTGGGCAAGACCCACATGATCCAGGCGATCGGCAATCACATTCAAGCGCAGAATCCCAGCGCGAAAATCCGCTACATCCATGCCGAGACCTACGTTTCGGATGTCGTTCGCGCGTATCAGCACAAAGCGTTCGAGGAATTCAAGCGCCACTATCGCTCCCTCGACCTGCTGCTGATCGACGACATTCAGTTCTTCGGCGGCAAGAACCGCACGCAGGAAGAATTTTTCTATCTGTTCAACACGCTGATCGAGGCGCACAAGCAAGTCGTCATCACGTGCGACAAGTATCCCAAAGCGATCGAGGGGTTCGAGGAACGATTGATCTCACGCTTCGGGTGGGGTCTGACGGTGGGACTCGAACCGCCGGAACTCGAAATGCGCGTCGCGATTTTGCTGGCCAAGGCGGCGTCCTCCGGCATGCGCATCGATGAACAGGTGGCGTTTTTCGTCGCCAAGCACATTCGCTCCAACGTTCGCGAGCTCGAAGGGGCGTTGAAGCGCATTCTCGCGTTTGCGAGCTTCCACGGACGCGAGATCAACCTGGCCTGCGCGAAGGACGCGCTGCGGGACTTGCTCGCGGTTCAAAATCGCCAGATCTCGATCGAGAATATCCAGAAGACGGTGGCGGACTACTACAAGATCCGCATCTCGGACATGCATTCGAAAAAGCGCTCGCGCGCCGTCGCAAGACCGCGACAGGTCGCGATGGCGCTCGCGAAAGAGCTGACACAACTTTCGTTGCCCGAGATCGGCAGCAATTTCGGCGGCCGCGACCACACCACCGTGCTGCACGCGTGCCGGCAGGTCGCGAAACTGCGTGACACGCATCCCGAATTGCATCACGACGTGAGTTTTCTGCTGCAAGTTCTGCGCAGCTGAATCCGTCGGGACGCCGATCGTTTTCGAAGGTCTGTATCGCGCGCCGCAGGTGCGCTTTCGGCGCTGATATTCCTGGAAAAAAAGGCATTTACACAGTATAATTTGGGGATTAGCCGGACCTGCGTGCAAACCTCGAAAGCATCCCCAAAAAATCCACGGCCCGCCAAGGTGTTTTCCCGCCAGATCGCGGACGCGCAACTCGATGATGCGAGAGGAAATCCGTCAGCTATCCACCGACGGGACCGTGCTTCATTAACTGTTCTTAGTTAAATAACCAATGCAATTAAAACAAGTTGCGCGCGATGCGCTGCTGAAACCCTTGCAGGCAGTCGCGGGAATCGTCGAGCGCAGGCACACGCTGCCCATTCTGGCGAACGTGCTGCTCGAGCAAAGGGACGGCCGGCTGCATGTCACGGCGACCGATCTCGAGATGCAGATCACCGCGGTTGCCGAACTCGCCGGGAGGGACGGCCAGTCGACGACAGTCGGGGCACGCAAGCTGCAGGAATTGCTGCGCGCGTTGCCCGACGATGCAACGATCAACCTCGATGCGTCCGGGAGTCGCATGACCGTCCGCGCGGGTCGATCACGGTTCAATTTGCAAACGTTGGCGGCCGGCGACTATCCGCGCATCAGCCTCGGTCAAGAACAGTTGCAGACGCTGTCCTTGCCGCAAAAGGATTTGCGCTCGCTCATCAAGCTCGCGGAGTTCGCGATGGCGCAGCAGGACATCCGGTATTACCTGAACGGCATGCTGCTGGTCATCGACAAGGACTCGCTCGAAGCCGTTGCCACCGACGGTCATCGCCTATCATGGGCAAGTATCGCGGTCGCCGGCGATTATGCGCGCCAGGAAGTGATCCTTCCGCGTAAGACGGTGCTCGAGCTTTCGAAGCTCCTGGCCGATGTCGACGAGCCGGTCACGCTCGACATTCTGGCGAACCAGGTGCGATTTCGTTTCGGCAACGTCGAGCTCGTGTCCAAGGTCGTCGACGGCAAATTTCCGGATTACAACCGCGTCATTCCAACCGGTCATTCGCGCATGTTCGAGGTCGCGCGGGTCGAGCTCCTGTCGGCGTTGCAGCGCGCGGCGATCCTATCGAACGAGAAATTTCGCGGCGTGCGCCTGGTGCTCGCCCAAGACGAGCTCAAGATCATCTGCACGAATACCGAGCAGGAAGAGGCCGAGGAACAGCTTGAAGTGCCGTACCAGGGTGAAGGCCTCGACATCGGCTTCAACATCACGTATCTGCTGGACGTCCTGCAGAATCTCGCCAGCGAACGCGTGTGCCTTGCTTTTGGCGACGCGAATTCCAGCGCACTTGTCACGATGCCGGCACGCGACGACTACAAGTACGTCGTCATGCCGATGCGCATCTAACTGTCGTCGAAATGACTCCAGCACAACCGCTACCCCAACGCAACGGCGACGATTACGATTCTTCGAGCATCAAGGTCCTGAAGGGCCTCGAAGCGGTTCGCAAGCGCCCCGGCATGTACATCGGCGACACCTCCGATGGCACCGGACTTCACCACATGGTGTTCGAAGTGCTCGACAACGCGATCGACGAAGCGCTGGCGGGCTACTGCGACGACATCAAGGTCGTGATTCACGCCGACAACTCGATCTCGATCGTCGACAACGGCCGCGGGATCCCCACCGACGTCAAGGATGACGACGAGCTCCACCGCTCGGCCGCGGAAATCGTGATGACGGAGTTGCATGCCGGCGGCAAATTCGATCAGAACAGCTACAAGGTGTCGGGTGGGCTGCACGGCGTCGGCGTTTCGGTCGTCAACGCATTGTCGAGCTGGCTCAAGCTGCGGATCTGGCGCAACGGCCGCGTGCATCAGATGGAGTTCCGCGACGGCGTTGCCGTGTCGCCGTTGGCGAGCACCGGGCCCACCGATCGTCGCGGAACCGAAGTGCATTTCATGGCATCGCCGGTGACGTTCGGACGCGTCGAGTACCACTACGAGATCCTGGCGAAGCGCATTCGCGAGCTGTCGTTCTTGAACAACGGCGTCAAGATCGAGCTCAGCGATCAGCGCGATGGGAAGAGCGAAAATTTCGCGTACACCGGCGGCATCAAGGCATTCGTCGAGTTCATGAACCGCAGCAAGTCGGTGCTGCATCCACGAATTTTCCATGCGACCGGCGAGAAGGACGGCGTGATCGTCGAAGTCGCGATGCAGTGGAACGATTCCTATGCCGAGTCGGTGCAGTGCTTCACCAACAATATCCCGCAGCGCGACGGCGGCACGCATCTGACCGGACTGCGCCAGGCGATGACGCGCACGCTCAACAACTACATCGAAAAAGAAGAGATCGCGAAAAAGGCCAAGATCGAGACGACCGGCGACGACATGCGCGAAGGTCTGACCTGCGTGCTGTCGTGCAAAGTGCCTGAGCCCAAGTTCTCGTCGCAGACCAAAGACAAGCTCGTATCGTCCGAGGTGCAGCCGCTGGTGCAGGAAATCGTCTCGGCGAAGCTCGGCGAATTCCTGCTCGAGCATCCGGTCGACGCGAAGATCATCTGCACGAAGATCGTTGAAGCCGCTCGCGCCCGCGAAGCGGCCCGCAAAGCGCGCGAGCTGACACGCCGCAAGGGTGTGCTGGACGGCATGGGGTTGCCCGGCAAGCTCGCCGATTGCCAAGAGCGCGATCCGTCGCAGTGCGAGTTGTACTTGGTCGAGGGCGATTCAGCGGGCGGTTCGGCGAAGCAGGGGCGCGATCGCAAATTTCAGGCGATCCTGCCGCTCCGCGGCAAGATCTTGAACGTCGAGCGTGCGCGGATCGAGAAGGTGCTGGGCTCGCAGGAAATTGTTACGCTGATCACTGCGCTGGGCGCGGGAATCGGCAAGCCCGTCGACGAGAACAACGACAAGGATGCGTTCGACATCGCGAAGCTCCGCTATCACCGCATCATCATCATGACCGACGCCGACGTCGACGGCTCGCACATCCGCACGCTGCTCCTGACGTTCTTCTATCGCCAAATGCCGGAGCTCGTCGAGCGCGGGCATATCTACATCGCGCAGCCGCCGCTCTATAAGGCGAAGCAGGGCAAGGAAGAGGTCTACCTCAAAGACGATTACGAGCTGAAGCAGCATTTGCTGCGCGTGGCCCTCAAAGGCGCCGAGCTTTCGCCGGGCACGGGGCTGCCGCCGCTCGCCGCTGAGTCGTTCGGCAACGTTGCACGCGAATATTTGATGGCCGAGGCAGTGATCGAGCGGCTGGCGCGGGCGATCGAGCCGGTGGCGCTTCGCGCGATGCTGAACGGCGTGAAGGTCGATCTCGACAGCGACACCGCTGCCGAAGAAAGCGCCGCGGCATTGATGGCGGCGATCGACGATCCGGAAATCAGGGTCGAGGCGCGTTACGACGCCGCAACCGAAGTGCGCCGCCTCGTCATCATTCGCACGCACCACGGCACGCCGCACGCCACCGCGATCGACAACGATTTTCTCGCGACCGGCGATGCCGCACAGATTCGCGCCGCCGCCGACGTGCTGCAGGATTTGATTCATCCGGGTGCCGTCGTGCGCCGCGGCGAAAAGCAGCAAGCGGTGAAGTCGTTCAAGAACGCGCTCGACTGGCTGCTCGCCGAAGCCCGCGGCAGCGTCGCGATTCAACGCTACAAGGGCTTGGGCGAGATGAATCCCGAGCAGCTCTGGGAGACGACGATGGACCCGCAGGTGCGCCGTCTACTCAAAGTCCAGATCGAAGATACCGTCGTCTCGGAAGACATCTTCTCCAAGCTGATGGGCGAGGAAGTCGAGCCGCGGCGCGCGTTCATCGAGTCGAACGCCCTGGCTGTTCGCAATCTCGACGTGTAGAGGGGGCGCCTAGCGCTCAGCGCGTGATGTGTCCCTCGCGCAAAATGTCGTCGGGAATCGTGCCCTTCACGTCGCGGACGACGCGGAGCGCTTCGAGCACCTTCAGCACGTAGTAGCAAGGATCGATCTCCCACCACGCGAATCCGGCGCGCGCCGGAACAGCGTAGCGATGATGATTGTTGTGCCACCCGCCGCCGAGCGTCACGATTGCGAGCAGTGGGCGATTGACCGAGCGATCATCCGTTTCATAGCGCCGGAAGCCGCCCCAAAGCGTTGGAAAGTGGGCGGCCGAATTGACGAAGGCAACGCCGCCCAATGCCGCGGTCACCGGCAGGAAAAATCCCCACAGCAGCGCCGAGCCGGCCGTGATGCCGGCACCCAGCCAACCGAGGTGCGCAGCCAGGACGAGCAACACGCCGCCTGCGTAGAACGGCAGCGCGTAATTCTTGTTGAGCCAGCGTAACTCGGGCAACCGCGCAAAGTCCGGAATCGCGTCGAGATCCGTATCGACATTGCGCTGGTCCCACAACCAACCGACGAAGGCATGTCCGAACGATCCGGCCGTGGGCGAATGCGGATCGAGCGCACTGTCGGCGTGCTGATGATGAACGCGATGGATCGACGCCCACCAGAGCGGCCCGCGCTGGCCGTTTTGCGTGCCGAGCACGGCAAGCACAAATTGCGCGACGCGTCCGGCGCGATACGCGCGATGCGAAAAGTAGCGATGGTAGACGGTCTCGGTCGCCCACATCCGTATCGCATAGCTCGCGACGAACAGCGAGACGAGCGCGATCGTCGGTGGATAAAGAAGCGGTGCCAGAATACCGCCGAGCGTCGCGACGGCGATGCGCAATTGAATCACCCAGGGCGCGACGCCCCGCTGTCGGCCGAAGCGGACACGTCCAACCGACGACCCGACGGCAATATCGGACATCGACGCAGTATAGGGCGTCGACGGCGCCGCGCGGGAGGGGCTATTTTATGGCGCGTGCGGAATGAACGCGCCGATCGAACGAGTCCTCGTTTGCCGAGCCTGCCGCTTTTAACTGCGGATTGCGCGCAAAAACATAGGCGACGTCGAGCGTCTCGCGAACGCCGATTTGTCTGCCATGTCGAGCGCTGAAACGCCGCGCCGCTGCACGACCTTCGGCGAAGAGCCGCTCGAGCCATGGACGCGATCGTTCCAGCGCCGACCCCATCGTCAACAACGCCGGCGACGGCGGGCCGATGCGATGCAGTCGCGTGTCGACCACGCCCGCCTCGCGATCGGTACGGGTCGCGAGGGCGCGCATCGCGCGAATCGCCTGAATCTCGGCGACGAGACTCGAATTGAAAACGATCTCGCTGACTCGACGACGAATGCCGCTCGCGTCGGTCGGGATGCTGTCGACTTGATCGGGAACGAGCTGAACGACGATCAGATCGCGCGTGTTGCGGCTGTCGATCATCGGCCACAGCGTGGGATTGCCGGAAAAACCGCCGTCCCAGTACGGCTCGCCGTCGATCTCCACCGCCTGAAAAAGCTGCGGCAGACACGCCGAAGCAACGAGCACGTCGATCGTCATCGCCGCATTGCTGACGACGTGCGGCAGACCGGTTTTGACGTGCGTCAACGTGACGTAGAGCGGTGGCGCGGTCGCGCTGCGCAGTGCGTCGATATCGACGTGGCGCTCGATCAGCGTGCGCAGTGGATTGACGCCCAGCGGATTCAATTGGTGCGGCGACGCCGTGCTCGACAGCATCCATGCGTTGATCGATTCGCGCCACGCGCGCTCGACCGGCGCCCAAATCTCGCCGCCCGGCGTTGGATTGGCGGGATAGGCGACGTCGAGCCAAAACGCCCGCAACGCCTCGCGTGCACGGCGCCGCGACCCGCGGGCGAGCGTTCCGGCCACAATCGCCGCGTTGAGCGCCCCTGCGCTGGTGCCGGACAACGCATCAATCGACAATCGACGGCTTGCGAGCAATGCGTCGAGCACGCCCCACGTGTACGCGCCCCACGACCCACCGCCCTGGAGCGCGAGCCCGACGGGAACGCGATGGCTTTCCATTTCCTTCGATCGATTCATAGGCACCCGGTTTTGTTGCGATGCACAAAAGGATAGAGACCGGTCCCTCTGCTTTCCAATCGAATGTTGCGATCCTCCCGATTGGTGCCGTTGATCGGAAAAGGCGATATCGGCGTCGCTATACTGCGGAATCGCGAAATGCGTTAACCCCTGCCGCCATGAACCTCGATCCGCGCGTACAGCCGATACTGAAGACGTTCGACTTGCACGCCGAGAACGCAGGCGTCTCTCTAGGGCCCTCGCACTGGTTCGGCAATGGACCGACGATCGAGTCGGTCAATCCCGCGAACGAGATGTTGCTTGGTCGGGTCGTTGCAGCAACTGCCGACGATCTCCAGGCAACGATTGGTGCGGCAGCGGACGCCGCACACGCCTGGCGAACCGTTCCGGCGCCTCGCCGCGGCGAGGCCATGCGGCAATTCGGCGACCTCTTGCGCGCGCGCAAGGACGCGCTCGGCACGCTCGTCTCGCTCGAGAACGGCAAGATCAAAGCGGAAGGCGACGGTGAAGTGCAGGAAATGATCGACATCGCCGATTTCGCGGTCGGTCAATCGCGCATGCTCTACGGCAAAACGATGCCGTCGGAGCGTCCGCGGCATCGGATGATGGAGCAATGGCATCCGCTCGGCGTCGTCGGCGTCATCACCGCGTTCAACTTTCCCGTCGCGGTGTGGGCATGGAACGCCATGCTGGCCGCGGTGTGCGGCAATGCGATCGTGTGGAAGCCGTCGCCGAAGACGCCGCTGACAGCGCTTGCGGTGCAAATGCTCGCCAACCGGATCGTCGAGGCGCTCGATCTGCCGCCGATCTTCGCTGTCTGTGTGTGCGACAACGCTGTCGCACCGAAGCTCGCCGCCGATTCGCGCGTGTCGCTCGTCTCGTTCACCGGTTCATCGGCGGTCGGACGCGACGTCGCCCAAAGCGTCGCCGCGCGATTCGGCAAGGTGTTGCTCGAGTGCGCCGGCAACAACGCGATCATCGTGGCGCCTGACGCCGATCCGGATCTAGTCGTTCCCGCCGTGGTGTTCGGCGCCGTCGGGACGGCCGGGCAGCGGTGCACGACGACACGACGATTGATCATGCACTCATCGATGGCGGAGACGACCATACCGCGACTGGTCGCGGCATACGCGCAGGTTCGAATCGGCGATCCGCTCGATCCCGCCACGTTGATGGGCCCGTTGATCGATGCCGACGCGGTGGCGAACTATCGACGCGCGATCGACGAAGCGCGCGCCGCCGGCGGCCGGATCGAGTGTGGAGGCCGCGTGGTCGGGCGCGCCGGGTTCTTCGTCGAGCCGACGATCATCACCGGTCTGCCGACGACGTCGCCGCTCGTCCAACGCGAGACGTTCGCGCCGATTCTCTACGTCACGGCCTTCGATTCGATCCACGACGCAATTGCGCAGAACAACGGCGTTCGGCAGGGATTGTCCTCGGCATTGTTCACGCGCGACGTGCGGGTCGCCGAAGCATTCCTCGGCGCAAACGGCAGCGACTGCGGAATCGCGAACGTGAATCTCGGAACGTCAGGCGCGGAGATCGGCGGAGCGTTCGGGGGCGAAAAAGAAACCGGCGGCGGGCGCGAGTCGGGTTCCGACGCCTGGCAGAACTATATGCGGCGCCAGACCAACACGGTCAATTGGGGAAGCGATTTGCCGTTGGCACAGGGCATTCGATTCGGCAACGCATGATTGCGATCGCGTCTTTCACTTTCGAAAGAGCGCGATCAGAAGCGAGAGCACGAGCGAGACGATAACGCACGTGACGATCGGAAAGTGGAACGAAAATCCGTCGCGCTCGATATGAATGTCGCCCGGTAGTCGCCCGAGCCCGAGTTTGGAAAGCCATGGCCATCCGAGGCCCACGATCAGCAGCGCCGCGCCGAGGATGATCAGGAAGCGCTGCATGGCGCTACTTCGCGCCGCGTCGCTTCGCCGCGCCCTTTCGGGTCATCGCGCTCGCGCGCGGCGGGTTGGCTGCCGCTGCCTTGCCCTTTGTCGATCGTGGCGTCTCGCGCGATTTCACCTTCGATCGTGCCGCCGCACCGCTTCCGCGCGCGACCGGCGTTTTGGGCTCGGCGGCTCTCGTGCCCGTCGCCTTCGCGCGACGTTCCTTCACCGGCGTGCGCGGTTTGGCCCCGGACGTCCCCGCCTTCTCGTCCAGCAGCGCGACTGCTTCTTCAAGAGTCAGCGAGTCCATCTTTTCTCGGTCCGGCAGCGTCGCGTTGACATCGCGATGCTTGACGTACGGACCGTAACGGCCCGCATGCAATTCGACGGGCTGCTTGTCTTTGGGATGCATGCCGAGCACGCGCACCGGCGCAAACGTTCGCTGCGGCCGTCCCTTCTTCGACGGATCCTTCGCCTCGAATTCGAAGCCGACCTTGCCGTCCTTTTGCCGCACTAAAAATGCGGAGAACGGCCGCCGCGTGCGCGCCGAAACGAACTGCAGCAAATCGGTCTTGCCGGTCCGCAAAAGCTTTTCCATCTGCGCGCGCTCGATCGGCCGCTGCAAGATCGTGCGTCCCGAGCGAAAATCGCAAGTTCGCTCCGCTCCCACGGCGCGCTCGCACACATAGGCGCTGCCGGCTTCGAACACGTGGTTGCCGCACTTGGGACACGGTCCGAGCGGCGTCTGTCCCGAAAAGTCGGGTGCCTCGCCGTCGTCGCCGGTCGGCATGCGTTCGCCGAAATCGAATTCGACCTCGTTCGCGTCGTTCAACTTGAGCTTTGCGGTGAACGGTCGGCCGAGCCGACTCCGAAAGCCGTCCAGCGGCCCGATCGTGCGTTCGCGCAACAGCGTTTCAGCTTCCGCGGGATCGAGCTGGCGCCCGCCCATGATCTTCCAGAACCCGAAATCGCAGTCCGGATCCATGCACTGGAACTTCCGATATTTTTCGTGCACTTCGCCGCCGCACTTCGGACAACGCGTGGACAGCGTGGCGAAGTCGCCGGGTATCGTGTCGCTTTCGTAATTCTTCGCCTGCGCGACGATGCGGCGCGTCATGTCGACGATCTCGCGCATGAAATCGCGCCGCGGCAGGTTGCCGTGCTCCATCTGCGCGAGCTTGAACTCCCATTCGGCGGTGAGCTCCGGTGAGAAGAGTTCGGGGATCCCGAGCCCGTGCAGGAGCGTCATCAGCGAGAACGCCTTCGGCGTGGGCGACAGCTCCTTGCCTTCGCGCAGGATGTAACGTTCCTGTATCAGCCCTTCGATGATTTGTGCGCGCGTCGCCGGCGTGCCGAGACCTTTTTCGCGCATCGCTTCGCGAAGCTCTTCGTCCTCGATCAGCTTGCCCGCACCTTCCATCGCCGATAACAGCGTCGCTTCGGTGAAGCGCGGCGGCGGTCGCGTCGTCAGTGCAACGACGTCGATCTTTTCTGTCGCGACCGTTTCGTTGTCCTTGACCCGCGCGAGCGTCGGCTCGTCGCCTTGCGCGTCGCGGCCATAGACCGCGAGCCAACCCGGGTTCACGAGCACCTTGCCTTCCGACTTGAACGGCTCGGATTCGACCCGCGTGATTCGAGTGGTCACCAGATACTCGGCGGCCGGATAGAACACGGCGAGAAACCGCTTGACGACCAAATCGTACAGCTTCGCTTCGATGTCGCTCAGATGCTTCGGACGCACCAGTGTCGGGATGATCGCGAAGTGATCCGAGACCTTGGCGTTGTCGAAGATGCGCCGGTTCGGCTTCACCCATTTCCGCTTCAGAACCTCGCGTGCAAATCCCCCGTAGGCATTCGTCTCGGAAAGCGATTCCATCGTCGCGCCGACCGTCTGCAGATAATCCTCGGGTAGCGCGCGCGAATCGGTACGCGGATAGGTGAGCGCCTTGTGCTTTTCGTAGAGCGCCTGCGCGAGCGAGAGCGTCGTACGGGCGGAAAAGCCGAAACGCCCATTCGCCTCGCGCTGGAGGCTCGTCAAATCGTAGAGCAGCGGCGCGACTTGCGTCGACGGCTTCGACTCCTCGGTGACGACACCGGGTTTTCCGTCGCATTTGGCGGCGAGCGTGCGAGCCGCGGCTTCGCTCCAGAGCCGCTCGGCGCGCAAATCGGCGTCGTCGTCGGATTTCTTGAATTTTTCGTCGAACCACCGGCCCGTGTATTCGCCGCCGGCCGCGCGAAACGTACCGACGACTTCCCAATAATCGCGTGGGACGAACCGGCGAATTTTCTCCTCGCGCTCGACCAGGATCGCGAGGGTCGGCGTCTGCACGCGGCCGACGGTCGTCAACTGAAAGCCGCCGGCCTTGGAATTGAACGCCGTCATCGCGCGCGTACCGTTGATGCCGACGAGCCAATCGGACTCCGACCGGCAAACGGCGGCGTCCGCGAGCGGCAGCATGGCCTCGTCGCTGCGCAGCGCGCCGAACGCGTCGCGGATCGCGGCGGGCGTCATCGATTGCAGCCACAATCGCCGAATCGGCTTCGCGGCTTTTGCATATTGAACGACGTTGCGGAAGATGAGCTCGCCCTCGCGGCCGGCGTCGCAGGCGTTGACGAGCTGGCTCACATCTTTGCGCTTGATGAGCCGCAGCAGCACCTTCAGGCGATTCTCATTTTTTTCGATCGGCCGCAATTCGAACCGCGAGGGGATCGCGGGGAGGTGAGCGAACGTCCACTTGCCGCGCTTGACCTCTTCGTCTTCCGGCATGCCGAGCTCGAGCAAGTGACCGACGGCGGAGGACAGCACGTGGCGGTCGCTTTCGTAGTAATCGTCGTGACGCGAAAAGCCCCCGAGCGCGCGCGCGATGTCGGCGGCGACGGAGGGTTTTTCGGCGATGATCAGACTCTTCGACACGGCAACTTTCGACAGAAAAGGACGCCGATACTACCGAAGGTCAGAGACCCGCGGCAAGAAATCGTTCGGATGATGAGGGTCAACGCGCGCGTGCGCGCTCGCGCGTCACGCGCGCGTACGCGAGGGCGCGTCGAGGCGCTGCCATCGTCCGCCGGGTAGCGCGGCGATGCGGCCGTCGAGCTCCAGCGTCGTCAGTGCCGCTTGGATCTCATCGGCGCGCATATGCGTGCGCTCGATCAATCTATCAAGATCGACCGGATCGTGAGCGATGGCTTCGAGCAACGCCGCAAGCTGTGGCTCGGGCGGCGCGCCGTCCGCCGATGCGTCTTCCGATGCGGCGCGCGCCGGACCGGAAAGACCGATCTCGGCAAGCACATCTTCCGCGGTTTCGACGAGCTTCGCGCCCTCGCGAATCAGCTTGTGCGGACCCTTCGAGAACGGCGAATGAATCGAGCCGGGAATTGCAAACACGTCGCGGCCTTGCTCGCCTGCCAAGCGGGCGGTGATGAGCGAGCCGGATGAAGGCGTCGCCTCGACGACGAGCACGCCGCGCGCGAGTCCACTCAACAAGCGGTTGCGGCGCGGAAAATTTTCCTTGCGCGCCGGTGTTCCCGGCGGATATTCGGAAATCAGCGTGCCGCGTTCGGCGATGGCTCGGGCAAGCGCTTGATTGCGAGCGGGGTAGACCCGATCGGGACCGGTACCGACAACCGCGATCGTCGATCCCGGGCGATGAAGCGCGCCCTCGTGCGCGGCGGCGTCGATGCCGAGGGCGAGACCGGAAATAATCGTGACGCCGGCATCGGCAAGCGCAGCGGCAAATGCACGCGCGTTCTCGACGCCTTGTGGTGTCGCGTTGCGACTGCCGACGATTGCGATCGAGGTCCGGTTGAGCAGGTCGCGTCGACCGATGTGAAAAAGAACCGGCGGCGCATCGCCGACGTCCAGAAGCGCACGCGGATAGTCGGCATCATCCCATGCGATCAACTCATGGCCGGGTGTTTCGAGCCACGCGCGCGTCGCGGCGCCGCGCTCCGCCGCCAGCGGCGCGAGAACGCGGTCGGTTGCCGAGTCCGAAACGACCGATCGAAGCTGAGCCCGCGTCGCGGCTATGACCGAGATCGGATCGCCGAATGCGCGCAACAGCGCAACGAGCGCGCGTTGGGGAAGCGCTTTTTGCGCCAGCGTCGCCCACGCGTCAACGCGGCGGTCGATCGACATGGTTTGCGGATGCACGATGCCGGGCCACCGCGCCGATGCGACGCGGATAACCCGGCCTAGGAGATCGATTACGGCGTGCGGAAGTAATCGCCGACGCGAATCGCCTCGGAGGAGTTGACGACGAGGCCGTAAGAAACGTTGTCGAACACGCGGAAGATCATCAGCAATCCGGTGCGCTCGTCCGGGACCTGCAGATACTTGGGCGGCGTATAAAACGTTGTCTGGTCGAACGAGGGCAGCAGCACCGGCGCCGTCGTGTTGGGCCGCGGATCGAGTATCGGGTTCACCACGCGGTAAATCGCAAGCACGTTGCCGACCTCGAGCCCCGAAGAAGAGCCCTTGTCCAGCGTCACGACGTAGCCGCGTCCCGTTTCCGCGCCTTCGTAGGCAAGCTTCAAGATGCGCCCGGCGATGTCCTTGTCGGGTGCGTGCGGCACATAGTTTTGCAACGATTCTCGCGGCGCGGGAATCAAGCGGTCGCCGATGATGATTTCCTCTTTCGCCGATTCGATGCGTACCGTCGATACGTCCGCGAAACGCTCGACCCGGCCGGTTCCGAGAAACTTGTTCTCGTAACCGAGCACCGTGCCACTGTCATTCACCAAGCGTTCGCCCTGCCGATAGAAGTACCAGAGATCGCCGGCTTTGGGATCAATCCCGGCGACGTACACGCGATCGCCATTGCCGCGAACGACGCGATCGTCGCGGCCCGCGACAATTTCTGCGGCATCGGCGAGACCGCCGGGACCGGTGATGAGCGGTCTCGTCAGGTACGGCTCGATGTCGCCGGGCGGGATCACCGGAATCGCTTGTTCCTCGAGGGGCGTGATGCGGATCGACGGCTCGACTCGGACCGTCTCCCGCGCCCCTAGCGAGAGCCGCGGCTGCCCTGCGACGTAGTCGAGCACGACCGTGTCGCCCGGATAGATCCAATGGGGATTCTTGATTTGCTCGCGGTTCATTCGCCAGACGTCGGGCCAGCGCCATGGGTCCTTCAAGAATTTGCCGGCGATGCCCCAGAGAGTGTCTCCTTTTTGCACCGTGTAACGCGACGGCGCGGTGTCGGCGACGGCGACGGGCTGTGCCGCATACGCGCTGCCGAGCAACAGTGCCGATACGGTAACGGCGGCGAGGGAGCGCCAGCCTGTGGTAAAGTGTTGAACCATATAGCCTCTCTGGCGTGGGCGGGTCTTGCAAACGCCCTAAACCGCCGCAAAATAAGGACTTAAAGAGGATTCTGCATCCGACACTTGCATTTGGCAAGCTGGACACGACCAATGGCGTTGTTGAACATACTGGAGTTTCCCGATCCGCGACTGAAGAAGATTGCGACACCGGTCGCGGCCGTCACGCCGGAGATCCAGAAGCTCATCCGCGACATGGTGGAGACGATGTATGCGGCCCCGGGCGTGGGCCTGGCCGCGACGCAAGTGAACGTTCACAAGCGGGTCATCGTCATAGACATCTCGACGACACGGGACGAGCTGCTGGTTCTGATCAACCCGGAGATCATCGCTTCCGATGGTGAAATAGAGACCGAGGAAGGCTGCCTCTCGGTGCCGGGGTACTACGACAAGGTCACGCGCGCCTCGAAGGCGACGGTGCGCGCGCAGAATGAGCGTGGCGAGCCGCTCGAGCGCGAAGCCGAGGGCGCGCTCGCCGTTTGCATTCAGCACGAAATGGATCATCTGTTGGGGAAGGTCTTTGTCGAATACCTGTCGCCTTTGAAACGCGCCCGCCTGGCCGCCAAGCTCCGCAAGAAGCACAAGCTGGCCGGCTGACGCGATTCTCTCGCCCATGCGCGTCGGCTTCGCCGGCACGCCCGAATTCGCCGCCCGCATCCTGGCGGCCCTCATCGAAGCAGGGCACACGATACCCGTTTGCTTGACGCAACCGGATCGTCCGAAAGGACGAGGCAAGCGCGCGACCGCTTCGCCGGTGAAGGCTGTCGCCGAACGCCACCGGATTCCCATTCGGCAACCGGCGTCCTTCAAAGCGGCCGACGACCGCGAGGCGCTCGGCGCAATCCCGCTCGATGTGCTCGTCGTCGCGGCCTACGGTTTGTTGCTGCCACCCAGCGTCCTCGCGTGGCCGCGTCATGGATGCCTGAATGTGCATGCTTCATTGCTTCCGCGCTGGCGCGGCGCGGCGCCGATACAGCGGGCGATCGAGGCCGGCGACGCAGTGACCGGCGTGACGATCATGCAGATGGACGCGGGGCTCGATACCGGTCCGGCTGTCTCCAAGACGGAAGTTGCGATCGATCCGGTTGAAACGGCCGGCTCGCTTTCGATCAAACTGGCCGATGCGGGCGCAGGGGCAATCCTCGGCGCTCTGCAGCGTCTAGCGCAGGAGCGAGTGCTCACCAGCGTCTCTCAACCCAACCTCGGCGCCAGCTACGCCCGCAAGGTCGATCCCGCCGAAGCGCACGTGCGCTGGAACGCGCCGGCTCTCGCGCTCGAGCGAAAACTTCGGGCCTTCGATCCCGTTCCGGGCGCCTATGCATGGCTCGACGGCGAGCGGATCAAGCTTTGGCGCGCGTCGGTCGTCGACGCACGAAACGCTGCACTCGAACCCGGGTGCATCCTTGTCGCCGGGCCAAACTGGATCGACATCGCCTGCGGGAAAGGCGTGCTTCGCATCCTCGAGTTACAGCCGCCCGGACGGCGTCGAATGACCGCCGCCGACTTCCTGGCCGGTCGGACGTTGCACCCCGGTACGCGGTTTTCGAGCGACCCGCCGCACGACAGCGCGCGATGAAAGTCGAGCAACAGCAGGCCGCGCGCGTCGTCGACGGCGTCCATCGCGGCATCGCGCTCGACGAGGCGCTTGCCGCGGTCGATGACGGCTCTCCGTTGCGTGGCCGCGCCCTCGTCCAGGAGCTCGCCTATGGAACGTTGCGCTATTGGGGAACCCTCGATGCGCTGACCCGCCGGCTCGCGACGAAGCCCGCCGCCGATCCGCTGCTCCATTCGCTCGTCGCCGTGGCGCTCTATCAACTGGATCACACGCGCGCCCCCGCTTTTGCGGTCGTCGATCGCGCGGTCGAAGCGGCGGCCGACCTCTCGCGTCCGGCCGCAAAGCGTTGGGTCAACGCGCTGCTGCGTCGCTATCTGCGCGAGAGGTCGACGCTGACGGCGACCGTGCAACACGACGCCGTGGCGCGCTGGTCCTATCCGCGATGGTGGATTGCCCGCGTCAAGGCCGATTTTCCCGGCGAATGGGAGTCGATTCTCGAGGCGGGAAACTCGCGTCCGCCCCTCGTGCTTCGCGTCAATCGCCGCGTGACGACGCGCCCCCGTTTCGTCGACGCGCTTTCCGAGCAAGCCATCACATCGACGATGATCGGCGACTGGGGCGTGATCGTGGATCCGCCGCGCGCAGTGACCGGGCTGCCGGGTTACGCCGCGGGCGCGTTCTCGGTTCAAGATGCGGCAGCGCAATTGGCGGCGAACATCCTGGATTCTCAGCATGGCATGCGGGTCCTCGACGCATGCGCCGCGCCGGGCGGCAAGACCGCGCATATGCTCGAGATGGCCGACGTCGCTCTCACCGCGCTCGATCGCGATGCCGCGCGGCTCAATCGGTTGACGGCGAACTTGCGGCGGCTGCGCCTCGATAACGCGGATCTTCGAATTGTCTGCGGTGACGCGGGCGATCCATCGTCGTGGTGGGACGGTCAGCCGTTCGATCGCATCCTGGCCGACGTAGCGTGCAGCGCATCGGGCGTGGTGCGCCGGCACCCGGACGGAAAATGGCTGCGCCGTCCGGGGGACATCGCGGCGTTTGCCCGCGAGCAACAACGGATACTTGCGGCGCTATGGCCGCTGGTGGCGCGTGGCGGCAAGCTGCTTTATGCCACCTGCTCGGTCTTCCGTGCCGAAAACGAAACACAAGTCGATACTTTCCGGGCCGCTCATCCGGATGCGGTGCGCGAAACCATCACGTTTCCGCCGGGAGCCCATCACGTCGGGGGGCAACTCTTGCCTTCAGCTTCCGGGGCGGTCCACAATCAGGACGGGTTTTTCTACGCGCTGCTTCGCAAAGCCTGACGCGG
>DASXPO010000089.1:0-7264 GCA_036493535.1 Casimicrobiaceae bacterium | reverse complement strand
CCGGTTGCCGCGCCCTCCGTTCGGCGGGCATAACAACAACATTGTTTCAGGGACTACCCGCTTAATGGGTGATCGAGAAATCGATCAACAGCTCGTCGAGCGAGCGCAGAGGGGCGATCGGCGCGCGTTCGAGCTGTTGGTCGCCAAGTACCAGCGCAAGCTGGCGAGACTGTTGTCGAGGTTGGTGCGCGACCCTGCAGAGGTCGAGGACGTGACGCAAGAGGCTTTTATCAAGGCGTATCGGGCGCTACCGAGCTTCCGCGGCGACAGCGCGTTCTATACGTGGCTGTACCGAATCGCGATCAACACGGCCAAGAACTATCTGGTCGCGATGGGACGGCGGGCGCCGACGTCGACGGGTTTCGACCACGAAGATGCGGAGAGCTTTGAAGACGCCGAGCAGTTGCGCGACTCGGCGACGCCCGAAGGCGAGCTGATCGGCAAGCAGATCGCCGCAACGGTGAACCGTGCGCTCGAGCAGTTGCCTGATGATCTACGCACGGCGATCACGCTGCGCGAGATCGAGGGTTTGAGCTACGAAGAGATTGCAAACGTGATGAATTGTCCTATCGGCACGGTGCGGTCACGCATCTTTCGCGCGCGCGAGTCGATCGCCGCGGAATTGCGGCCGCTCCTGGGCACCGACGAGACAAGGAGATGGTGATGAACGAGAATATTTCGCGTCTGATGGACGGTGAGATCGACGCGAGTGAAGTGGACGTCGTATGCGTCGCGCTCAAGCGGCACGACACGATGGCGACCTGGACCTGCTATCACGTCATCGGCGACGCGATGCGCGGATCAGGCACACCCCGCGACGGCTTCGCGGCGAGCTTTGCGAAGCGATTCGCCGAAGAACCGACGGTGCTCGCGCCAGCGCCTTTGCGTGCGCGCCCCGCTACGATCGCGACGTGGGGATGGGCGATCGCCGCCACGCTCGCCGCGGTGACCGTCGTCGGGTGGACCGCCACATCGTTGCTCGGTGAGACGCCCGCTGCCGTCGCGAAGGCCGGCGAGGCGATCGCCGTCAACGCCGCGCGTGTGCGTCCCGCGACCGTTCCCGCCGACTACCTGCTCGCGCACCAGGAATATTCGCCCGGCGCCGCGATCCGCGGTGTCGGACCGTACGTGCGCGCGGTCGCGACGCAGGACGGCGATCGTCCCTAACTTCCGTTCTTCATCGATGGTTTCCACCCGTCTAGTTCCACGTGCAGTGCCGCGGCGCCTCGGCCTCCTTGGGCGTTCTTCCTGGGGCGTCCCTTTCGCCGGTCGGCCTCGCATGCCGACTCGCAGTGCCGTCGATCCCCGCTGCGCGGGGCCCCGCGCCGCCTGCTCGCGTCGCGTCCGCAAGCGTGGGGGTCGTTTTTATGCGCTCGCGCCCGTCGCCTGGGCGCTGTTGACGTTCGCGTCATCGGCGCGCGCCGACGATGCCGCGCAGTGGGTCGCGCGTGTCGCGCAAGCCGCGCGCCAACTGAATTACGTCGGCACGATCGTCTATCAGCAGGGTGCCCGCGTCGAAACGTCGCGGCTCACGCATTTGAGCGACAACGGCCGCGAGTACGAAAAGCTCGTCAATCTGGACGGGCCGGCACGTGAGGTCGTGCGCACGCTGGGCGAAGTGCGCATCTATTTTCCGGATGCGAAAATGGTGCGGGTCGAGCCGCGCACGTTCCGCAATGCGTTCCCGTCGCTGTCGCCCGAGCAGCAAAAATCGCTGACGCAGTTCTATGATTTTCGCCTCGTCACCGGCGAGCGCGTCGGCGGTCATTCGGCGGACGTCGCGATCTTCGAGCCGAAGGATGGCCTGCGCTACGGCCATCGGTTCTGGGCCGACACCGCGACCGGGCTGCTCCTCAAGGCGCGCGTCATGAATGAGCGCGGCGAAGTCGTCGAGCAGTTCGCGTTCACCGATTTGACCGTCAACGCCAAGATCGAGCCGGCGATGGTCGAGCCGACCTTCGCGGCGGTTCCGCCGGATTGGACGGTTAAGGAAGCGTCCGCCGGCGACGTCGCGCCCAACGAAACCGGCTGGGCCGTGACGCGAATCCCACCGGGGTTCGTCAAGATCATGGAAGGCTTTCGCAAGCTTCGCGGACGCCGCGATCCCGTTGCGCATCTCGTCTTTTCGGATGGGTTGGTCGCGATCAGCGTGTTCGTCGAGCCGTACACGACAGCGCCGGCCTCGACGGGGCTCACCCATCAGGGCGGACTCAATGTCTACAGCATTCGCCAGGACGATCACCTCGTGACCGTGCTCGGCGAGGCGCCAGGCGCGACGGTCCGACTCATCGGAAACTCGGTTTCACACCGTTAGAAGATTGTGCCTCCACGCCCGCTACGAGGCGTGCGCCAAGGTACACTTGCTGTCGTCCTCCGCCAGGGAAACGATCCATGTCCGTCCGTCATCGCGAGCGGCTCGTTGCCGCGCTTCGCGTCGTCGTTTTCGCCGCCGTCGCAATGGTTGCGCTGCCTGCGGCGGCGCAGGGGCGCGCCGCAGGATTGCCGGACTTCACCGATCTCTACGAGCGACAAGGCCCCGCCGTCGTTTCGGTCGACGTGACGCAAACGGTGCGTCGCAGCCAGCGACTGCCCGACATCTCCGAAGACGATCCGTTCTACGAATTCTTCAAGCGCTTCGGACCCGTTCCGCGGCGCGCGCCCGAGCGTGACTTCGAAGCGCAGTCCACCGGATCCGGCTTCATCGTTTCGTCCGACGGTTACATCGCGACCAACGCGCACGTGATCGACGATGCATCGGAAGTGACCGTGCGCCTCTCGGATCGCCGCGAATTCAAGGCCAAGGTGATCGGCGCCGACAAGCGCTCCGACGTCGCGCTGCTGAAAATCGATGCCAAGGATCTGCCGAAAGTCTCGATCGGCGATCCCGACAAGCTCAAGGTCGGTGAATGGGTCGTCGCGATCGGCAAACCCTTCGGTCTCGAGAACACGATGACGGCGGGAATCGTCAGCGCCAAGGGACGCGATCTGCCGCAGGAGAACTTGGTCCCGTTCATTCAGACCGACGTCGCCATCAATCCCGGCAACTCGGGTGGTCCATTGTTCAACATGCGCGGCGAGGTCGTCGGCATCAATTCCCTCATCTATTCGCGCACCGGCGGCTACATGGGGCTCGCATTCGCCGTTCCCATCGACATCGCGATGAACACGGTCAAGCAGCTCCAAGAGAAGGGACGCGTGACGCGCGGCCGCATCGGCGTGCAGATTCAAGAAGTCACCAAGGAAGCGGCCGACGCGTTCGGCCTGAAGCAGGCGCAGGGCGCGCTGGTCAACAGCGTCGAGAAAGACGGTCCCGCCGCGAAAGGGGGCGTCGAATCGGGCGACATCATCATCAAGGTCGAAAACCGCGACGTGAAGACGTCGAACGATCTGCCGCGAATCATTACCGTAATGCGTCCCGGAACGAAGATCACGCTGACGGTTTGGCGTAAAGGCGCGGCGAAGGACATCGCCGTGACAGTTGCCGAAATGAAGGAAGATACCGCGCCGCCTCAACGCCGCACGCCGCCCGCGCCCAAGGAAAAGGCCAAGCCGAATCGCATGGGCCTCGTGCTGGTCGACCTGACCGATGAGCAGCGGAAGGAGCTCGATATCAAGGGCGGCGTGCTGATCGAAGACATCAGCGGAGGCGTCCGCGGCAACGTCCAGCCGGGCGATGTCATCCTGGCGATCATTCAACGCGGTCAATCAACGGAAGCGAAATCCGCTGCCCAGATCAACGAGCTGCTGGCGAAGCTCGACAAGGGCGCGGCCGTGACGCTGCAATTGCGGCGCGGCGACAATCAATTCTTCGCCACGCTGAAAATCAACAACGGAACGGAATAATAGGACCGCTACGCTTGCCCATCGCGAATCCGAGCACTGCCAGCGCGTAGATGACCCTCGAGGACGCAAAACAGCGTGCCGCCGGCGAATGGCGTCACGGCCCGGATGCAACGTGAGGTGAAGTGCGGGCCGCCGACGCCATGACGGCCAAACGCCGTGTCCGTTGCAAACGGGGTCGGTAATTCGCCGGCACCCCTCCGAATTGGATCCACCGCCGACTCTGACGCTCCTGTCGCGCGCTTACTGTCATTTATGCGACGACATGCGCGACGCGCTCGCGCCGATTGCCGCGCGACACGGCGCGCTCGTCGTCGTGCAAGACGTGGATGCGGATGCGGATCTGGAACGTCGCTACGGCGATCGCGTGCCGGTGCTCCTGCTCGGCGTGCCATCGGCGGGCATCGAGCTTTGCCATTACACGCTGGACGTCGGGGCGGTCGAAGGTGCGCTCGCGCGGTTGTGACGGCTCCGCAGTCGCGGCCCGAGTGGTTTTCCGCTAAAATTCAAAGCTTTTCATGGGCGCCGGCCCCGCCTCCGCATGCAAAACGTCCGCAACTTTTCGATCATCGCGCATATCGACCACGGCAAGTCGACGCTGGCGGACCGCTTCATTCAGCGCTGCGGCGGTCTATCGGACCGGGAGATGAGCGAGCAGGTGCTCGATTCGATGGAGCTCGAGCGCGAGCGCGGAATCACGATCAAAGCGCAGACGGCCGCGTTGAGCTACACGGCGCGCAACGGCGAGATTTATCAGTTGCATCTGATCGATACCCCGGGCCATGTCGATTTCGCGTACGAGGTTTCGCGCTCGCTGGCCGCCTGCGAAGGCGCTCTGCTGGTCGTCGATGCGTCGCAAGGCGTCGAAGCGCAAACCGTCGCGAACTGCTATACGGCAACCGAACAAGGCGTCACCGTGGTTCCCGTGTTGAACAAGATCGACTTGCCGTCCGCCGACCCGGATCGAGTGATCGGAGAAATCGAGGACATCATTGGAATTCCCGCGCACGACGCGATTCGAGCGAGTGCCAAGACCGGCGAAGGCATCGATGACATCCTCGAAGCGGTGATCAGCCGTATTCCGCCGCCGACGGGCAATCTCGAAGCGCCGCTCAAGGCGTTGATCATCGACTCGTGGTTCGACAACTACGTGGGCGTGGTGATGCTCGTGCGCGTCATGGACGGCCGATTGAAACCGCGCGACAAGATTCTGCTGATGGCAACGGGAGCCACGTACACGTGTGAACAGGTCGGGGTGTTCACGCCTCGTTCCGCTGCACGCGATTCGCTGGCCGCAGGGGATGTCGGCTTTGTCGTCGCGGGCATCAAGGAACTGAAGGCCGCGCAAGTCGGCGATACGGTGACGTCGACGACACGGCCCGCCGCGACGCCGCTTCCCGGTTTCAAGGAAGTGAAGCCCCAGGTATTTGCGGGTCTTTATCCCGTCGAGGCCAATCAGTACGAGGCGCTGCGCGACGCGCTCGATAAATTGAAGCTCAACGATGCATCGCTGCATTACGAACCGGAGGTCTCGCAGGCGTTGGGCTTCGGATTCCGCTGCGGGTTTCTCGGCCTGCTGCACATGGACATCGTGCAGGAACGGCTCGAGCGCGAATACGACATGGAGCTCGTTACCACGGCGCCGACGGTCGTCTATCAGGTACTGATGCGCGACGGAGCCGCGAACGAGATCGAGAATCCGTCGAAGCTCCCCGATCTCTCGAGCGTCGCAGAGATTCGCGAGCCGGTCATCACGGCGACGATCCTGACGCCGCAAGACTACGTCGGACCGATCATCACGCTGTGCACGGACAAACGCGGGGTGCAAAAGAACATGCAGTATCTCGGCCGGCAGGTCATGCTGACCTACGAATTGCCGCTGGCCGAAGTCGTGATGGACTTTTTCGACCGGATGAAATCGGTGTCGCGCGGCTACGCGTCGTTCGACTATGAGTTCAAGGAGTTCCGCGCCGCCGACGTCGTCAAGCTCGACATCCTGATCAATGGCGATCGCGTCGATGCGCTGTCGGTCATGGTCCATCGCTCGGTCGCGATACATCGCGGGCGCGAAGTCGCTTCGAAGATGCGCTCGCTCATCCCGCGCCAGATGTTCGACGTCGCGGTGCAGGCGTCGATCGGCGCGCAGATCATTGCGCGCGAAACGATCAAGGCGCTGCGCAAGAACGTGCTGGCAAAATGCTACGGCGGCGACGTGACGCGCAAGAAAAAGCTCCTCGAAAAGCAAAAGGCGGGCAAGAAGCGGATGAAAGCGGTCGGCAGCGTCGAGATTCCGCAGGAGGCGTTTCTCGCGATTCTCCAGGTCGGCGAGAAATAGTGCGCGGCATCGATCCGCCATCGTGGAGAATGCGGCGGTGAGCGCGCGCCGGCGCTTGAAGGCTGCCACCGCTTTCCAATACCAACAACAGGCATCGCGATGAACTTTGCATTGATTCTTTTTCTGTTGACGACCGTGACCGGGCTTGCCTGGCTCGTCGACAAGCTCGTGCTCGAGGGCCGGCGGCGCGAACATGCCCGTGCGGCGATCGCCAACTTCGATCGTCAACGCACGGCGACACCCGTCGCGGAACCTGCCTCCGCCGGCGCGCAGCGCGAGCAAGTCGAGGCAACGGCGTTGCGGGAGCCGTCGTGGGTCGAATACTCGAAGGCATTTTTCCCGGTCCTTTTGATCGTGTTTCTGCTGCGCTCGTTCCTCGCGGAGCCGTTCAAGATTCCTTCATCGTCGATGCGTCCCACGCTCGAGGTCGGCGATTTCATTCTGGTCAACAAGTTCATCTATGGAATCCGCCTGCCGATCCTCGAGAGGAAGATCATCCCGCTCGGCGACCCCAAGCGGGGCGACGTCGTCGTGTTCCGCTACCCGGTCAATCCGACCCAGGACTTCATCAAGCGCGTGATCGGTGTGGGTGGCGATGTGGTCGAATACCGCGACAAGCGCTTGACGGTCAATGGCGAACCGTGGCCGCAGCGATCCGACGGCTCGTACAGTTACCTGGAAGGACTGCGGTTCGACACGCTCGAGCGCACATTCGAGCGTACCGACGCGGCGGCGGGCGCGCAGGAGCATACGATCGGCATCAACCCGCAGGCACCGCCTGTGTATCCGCCGAACGTGCGCAATTTTCCCGGGCGCGAGAATTGCGACTACAATGAGCGCGGTTTTACGTGCCGGGTGCCTCGGGGCCAATATCTGATGATGGGCGATAATCGCGACAACAGCGACGACAGCCGGTATTGGGGATTCGTGCCCGACGACCACATCCGCGGCAGGGCGTTTTTCATCTGGTTCAATTGGGACGACATCGCTTCGCTCGCGTTCAAGCGCGTCGGAAGCGGCATTCGCTGAGCGGCAACCAGGGGACGGGTCTCATGATGGGTAACGAGCGTGGCATTACCATTCTCGGAT
>DASXPO010000088.1:0-9430 GCA_036493535.1 Casimicrobiaceae bacterium | reverse complement strand
ACCGCCGCAGGGCATCGGCGTTCTGACCGCGGGATTCGTGCTGGCGATCATGGTGATCCCGTTCATCGCGTCGGTCATGCGCGATGTGTTCGACGTCGTGCCGCCCGTTCTCAAGGAATCCGCGTACGGGCTCGGCTGCACAACGTGGGAGGTGGTCTGGAACATCGTGCTGCCATACACCAAAGTCGGCGTGATCGGCGGCATCATGCTCGGTTTGGGCCGCGCGCTGGGCGAGACGATGGCCGTGACCTTTCTGATCGGCAACGCCCATCAGCTGACGACGTCGATTCTCGCGCCCGGCAACAGTATCGCGTCGGCACTGGCGAACGAATTTACCGAGGCGGTCGGCGATGTCTATACATCCGCGTTGATCGAGCTTGGCCTCATCCTCTTCATCATCACCTTCATCGTCCTTGCATTCGCAAAGCTCCTGCTGCTGCAGCTCGCGAAGGGCGAAGGACGCCGCACGTGATCACCCGAAACGCAACCATGACCAGCCTTTATTCTCGCCGTCTTTTCATCAATCGCTTCAACCTCATGATGTCGCTCGTCACGATGGCGTTCGGCCTCGCGTTGCTGGCGTGGATTCTGTGGACGCTGCTGCAAGCCGGATTCCACGCGCTCAGCCTCGATCTGTTCACGAAGATGACGCCGCCGCCGGGCAGCAACGGTGGCTTGCTGAATGCAATCGCCGGCAGCGTGCTCATGGCCGCGATGGGAACGGTGATCGGCACGCCCATCGGCATTCTCGCGGGCATCTATCTCGCCGAGTACGGACGGCGTGGTTGGCTCGCGCCCGTCACGCGCTTCATCAACGACATCCTGCTATCGGCGCCGTCGATCGTGATCGGCCTTTTCATCTACGAGATCTACGTGTTCCAGGTCGGACATTTTTCGGCATGGGCGGGCTCGTTTGCACTCTCGCTGATCGTCGTTCCGGTCGTGATCCGGACAACGGAGAACATGCTGAAGCTGGTTCCGGACAGCTTGCGCGAAGCGGCCGCCGCGCTCGGGACGCCGCAGTGGAAAATGATATTGCAGGTCACGCTGCGCTCGGTGCGTGCGGGCGTCATCACCGGTGTGCTGCTCGCTGTCGCGCGGATTTCGGGCGAGACTGCGCCACTGCTCTTCACGGCGCTTAACAATCAGTTCTGGACGTCGAACCTGAACGCGCCGATGGCCAACCTTCCCGTGGTCATTTTCCAGTTCGCGATGAGTCCCTATGACGACTGGCAGCGGTTGGCGTGGGCCGGCGCGCTGCTGATCACGCTCGCGGTCCTGCTATTGAACGTCGTTGCGCGGACGCTGTTCCGCCAGCCGATCGCCCGGTGACGCCCATGGCCACGCTCGTCGCTCCCGCCGAAACCCGCACGGATCATGCGCCGCTTACTTCGGCCAAGATGTCGATTCGCGACCTCGATTTTTACTACGGCAAATTTCACGCGCTGAAGGACATCAACCTCGACATCGCCGAACGCCACGTGACGGCGTTCATCGGACCGTCAGGCTGCGGCAAATCGACGCTTCTGCGCACGCTGAACCGAATGTATTCGCTCTATCCCGGCCAGCGCGCGACCGGCCAGATCATGTTCAACGGCGAGAATCTGCTCGACGCGACCGTCGACCTGAACATGCTGCGTGCCAAGGTCGGGATGGTGTTTCAGAAGCCGACGCCGTTTCCGATGTCGATTTACGAGAACGTCGCTTTCGGCATCCGGCTGTACGAAAATCTGCCGCAGCGCCAACTCGACGAACGGGTGGAGCTGGCGCTTGCCAAGGCGGCGATCTTCGATGAAGTGAAGGACAAGCTGAAGCAAAGCGGCATGGCGCTCTCCGGCGGTCAGCAGCAACGCTTGTGCATCGCGCGCGCAATCGCCGTGCAGCCCGAGGTCTTGCTCCTCGACGAGCCGACGTCCGCGCTCGATCCGATCTCGACGGCGAAGGTCGAAGAGCTACTGTCCGATTTGAAGCGCGACTACACGATCGCCATCGTGACTCACAACATGCAGCAGGCGGCGCGGGTATCGGATTTCACCGCCTACATGTATCTTGGGGACCTGATTGAATTCGGCGAGACCGACCAGATTTTCCTACGACCGATGCGCGAGGAAACCGAGGACTACATCACCGGACGCTTCGGGTAGCGCGCGTCCCAGGAGACCGTCATGACCCAGGACCACACGAACAAGCAATTCGACGTCGAGATGGAAGGTATCCGCTCAGGCGTCTTGTCGATGGGGGGCATGGTCGAAAAGCAGTTGACGCGCGCGATCAAGGCCCTCGCCCAAGAAGAGGACTCCGACCTGCTCGACGCGGTCGGCGCCGACGAGGCGGCCATCAATCAGTTGCAGATCAACATCGACCAGCAATGCGCGCAAATCATTGCGCGGCGGCAACCGGCCGCAGTCGATCTCAGGATGGTGCTGACGGTCAGCAAGGTCGTCAACGATCTCGAGCGGATCGGCGACGAAGTGAAGAAGATGGCGTACAAAGCGGCACAGACGCGCGGCAGCGATCAGTTGACGCGCGTTCGTTACTATGACGTCGGGCGCGCGGCCAGCAACGCGCTCGCAATGGTCCAGCATGCGCTCGACGCGTTCGCCCGTCTCGACGTCGAGCGCGCCGCTTCGATCATCGACGAGGATGAGGCGATCGACGCCGCGTTCTCCGCGATCCTCCGTCAGCTGATCAGCTACATGATGGAAGATCCGCGCACCATCACCCCCGCGCTGGAGATCGTGTTCATCGCGAAGTCGATCGAGCGCATCGGCGACCATGCGAAGAATATCGCCGAGGCCGTCGTGCAAGTGGTGAAGGGCAAGGATGTCCGGCACTCGTCGGCGAAGCAGATTCGCGCCGAGGTCGCGCAACCGTGATGCCGTCGATACTGGTCGTCGAAGATGAGCCGGCGATTCTCGAGCTCATCAAAGTGAATCTGATGGACGCCGGCTATGACGTGAAGGCAGCCGAGGATGCCGAGACCGCGCACGAAGCGCTGAAGCAGGAGCTACCCGATCTCGTGCTGCTCGACTGGATGCTGCCGGGTCAGTCGGGACTTGCGCTCGCGCGCCAGCTTCGCGGCGATTCGCGGACGCGCGAATTGCCGATCATCATGGTGACGGCGCGTACCGAGGAAGCCGACAAAGTCGCCGGCCTGGAAGCGTGGGTCGACGATTACGTGACCAAGCCGTTCTCGCCACGCGAGTTGAAAGCGCGGATCAAGGCGGTGCTGCGGCGGCGTGCGCCCGAGGCGGCGCAGGAAACGCTCGAAGCGGGAACGCTCAAGCTCGATCCGCTGACGCATCGGGTCACGGTCGGCGGCGAGACGGTATCGCTCGGCCCAACGGAGTTTCGTTTGCTGAAATTCCTGTTGGCGCGTCCGGAGCGTGTCCATTCGCGTTCCCAGCTTCTCGATCATGTCTGGGGCGATCACGTCTACATCGAGGAACGCACGATCGATGTCCACATTCGGCGACTGCGACTCGCGCTGGCGCCTTTTGGCGCCGATGCGCTGATCGAAACGGTGCGCGGCAGCGGCTATCGGCTCGCGGTTCCGCGCAACCCATCGATGTGAAGGCGTTTGTTCGCAGGGGCGTGGTGGCCCCGGCCATCGTCGCGGCGGTAACGCTGCTCGCGTGGGCGATCGGCGGCACCGGGTGGGCGCTGGCCGTCCTGGCGATCGGCGCCATCGCGGTGATCGGTTTTCATCTCTACCATTTGGAACTCCTCTCCGAATGGGCGTCGGGTCCGCTCGACGGTCCGGTGCCGGTGGGTCGCGGCTCGTGGGCGCCGACGTTCGGTGCGATCTATCGGCAGGTGCGCACGCGTGCCGCGTATCAGCGCGACTTGCGTCATCTGATCGCGCGCTTCCAGCAAGCCGCCGAGGCGATTCCCGACGGCATCGTCGTGCTCGACAAGAACAATCGGATCGAATGGGCGAACGCGCGCGCGCTCGCGCAGCTCGGACTCGATCTCGCGCACGATACCGGCGCGCCGATCGTAAATCTCGTCCGGCAGCCGGAATTTCTGCGTTATCTCGAATCCGGCGATTACGGCAACCCGATCGTCGTCGCGTCCGGGCGCGATTCGCGGATTACGCTCTCGTTGCAACTTGTGCCGTTCTCGCTCGACAAGAAAATGCTGATGTCGGGCGACGTCACGCAGCTCGAAGCGCTGGCGCGGATGCGTCGCGACTTCATCGCCAACGTTTCGCACGAGCTCAAGACGCCGTTGACCGTCATCAGCGGCTTTGTCGAGACAATGCAGGACATGGAGCTGGATTCGCGCCAGCGTGCGCGTTTTCTGCAATTGATGCTCGAGCAGGCAAGCAACATGCAGCGGTTGGTCGCCGATCTGCTGACGCTATCGGCATTGGAGAGCGAGCACAACATGGTCACGGAAGAACGCTTCGCGATCGTGCCGCTGATGCTCGAAGTGTCGAGCGAGGCGAAAGCGCTGTCGAAGGGCCAGCACGAGGTGTCGCTTGCGATCGGCGATGCGGCGACCGTGCTCGGCAGTCGTGAAGAGCTCTCGAGCGCGTTCGGCAATCTCGTGAGCAATGCGATTCGGTACACGCCGTCGAATGGGCGAATCGCAATTGCATGGCGGGTCGATCCGGACGGGACCGGCGTGTTCTCGGTGACCGATTCGGGGATCGGCGTCGCGGCCGAGCACCTGCCGCGCTTGACCGAGCGCTTCTACCGCGTCGATCGCAGTCGCTCGCGCGCGACCGGCGGCACCGGACTCGGGCTCGCGATCGTCAAGCACGTGCTGCTACGCCATCAGGCCGAGCTCGAGATCGCCAGCGAAATCGGTCGCGGCAGTACGTTCGCCGTGCGTTTGCCGGCGCGACGTGTCGAGCGTGCGCCTGAACCCGGCGACAGAGCGCACCCAAATGCCGGCGAGTCGGCGCTCATCACCAGTAGCGGAGCGCAGCGCGAAACAGGCTTCTGAGCTCGTCGCGACCGATATCGACCGGCGCGTTTTTGATCACGCGATATTGCGGCTCCGCGCCGGTCGCCAGCGCGTCGATTTGCGCTTCGCCGAAGCCGAGCGCGGTCAACCCATTCGGCATTCCGGTAAGCCTCATCAACTCGATCACTCGTGATGCAAGCACTTCGCCGGCGTCGCCGGGTGTTGCATCTCGCGTATTCGCGCCGAGGCAGAGCGCGCAGTGCAAATGGCGTTGCGGATGCGCGGGCGCCGTGTGTCGCCACACCGAAGGATTGTTGAGCACGACCGCCATGCCATGCGGCACGAGCGTCTTCCCGTCGGGGTAACCGGCGACGTGCCAATCCTTCGTCAATCCCGATACCGCATACGATAATCCGTGCGGCAAGTGACAACCGGCCGCGTTGAAGGCGACGCCGGCCAGCAGCGCCGCGTACATCATTTCCGTACGTGCTTTGGTATCGCTCGCGTCGCGAACGGCGCGCACCAGATATTTTCCGACGGCGTCGAGCGCCTGCGCCGCCAGCGCATCCGAGAAAGCGTTTGCGCCCTGCGATACGGGCCGCGCAACGCCTTTTGCGGGATTGAGTCGGCGCGGCCAGGCCCGCGCCGTGATCGATTCCAGCGCATGGCTCATGCAATCGAAGCCGGTCGACGCGACGACGTTCGCCGGCAGCGACGCCGTGACATCCGGGTCGATCAACGCGATGGTCGGAATCAGGCGGCGCGACAGGATGCCGGTCTTCGCGTTCAGTGACGTCAGCGTGAAGATGGCGATACCCGTCGCCTCGGATCCGGTGCCCGATGTCGTCGGGCAAGCGATGTGGGGCTTCACCGGCCCCGGCACGCGCTGTCCCGCGCCGATCGGCGCATTGACGTAGGTCATGAATTCGGCCGGATAGCTCGCATAGAGATTGGCGGCCTTGCAGGTATCCATGACGGAGCCGCCGCCGACCGACACGTAGCCGTCCACGTTGGCCTCGCGCGCGAATTGCGCGGCTCGCGCAAGCGAAGCGTCGGTCGGCTCGATCACGACCTCGTCATAGAGCACCGCGTCGACATTCGCGGCGGCAAGCGATGCTTTGACCGTGGCGACGGGCTCGTTCTTCGCGAGGCGCGGGTCGGTAAACAGCGCGACGCGACGCAACGCCAGTTCACGCGCGTTGTCGCCGACTTCCGCGAGAACGCCGGAGCCGAAAGTGAACGTCGGCATTCCGAGCGTGAATCCGCGATCGCTCGAATCGATCAGCGCGAAGTCTGCGTGACAGCAGCCCATCTCCGTCCTTCCATTCTAGTGCCGGTAACCCTTTTCGCGCAGAAGCGCATCGATCAGGCAGAAGCGTGGCTCCGTCCGCTTTGCCTCATTGGGTGGCCCCGCCCTCCGGCGCCACAAGGGCGACGCGCGGGAAGTAATTCTTGTAGCGACGGACATCACGAGTAAGAATGGCGCAACCCAGCACTGCGGCGTGCGCGCCGATAAAGAAATCGGCGAGTACGTTGTTCTTGCGGCCGCCGGTGCGTCGGTATTTAATGAACGCCCTGCCTGCCAGAAACAGTGCGGGGCGCGGAAGCTCGTGAAGTATGAGCTCCATCCCTGCGACGGCGTCGTCGAGCGCCTCGACGGAGTCGAAAGTCACCGACAGCTCCGCGTAGATCACGGGGTTGATGAGCAACTCGTGAACCTGCGACTGGGCGCGAAGTTGGCGCACCGACCATTCAGCCCAACTCGCGTCGTCTTCGAGCACATCGACAAGGACGTTCGTGTCGACAAGTAGCACGAAAGTATCTCATTCCTTCCCGCGCAAAAGCGCCATCAGCTCATCGGTCCGCCACTTCACCTGCGCTTTTCCACGCGCTGACTCAAATCGGTCGCGCTTGTCCCTCTTTCTTGCGCCTGCTTTGTTGACAACAACCTGACCATCCCGATTCACATCGAAGTTCACGCCGTCACCGGGAGACAGTCGAAGCGCTTCCCGAACTTTTTTGGGGATGGTCACTTGTCCCTTTGAGGTCATTGTCGTAGCCATGATCTCCTGCAGAGTAATACTCGTAAAAAAATAGTAATACTAATTGGAGCGCTTGTCCAGTTCGCCCACCGTTAATAAGGTGCGCGGGGCGTTGCGAATCGGGCGTGGTCCCGGTGACTACTCCCGCAGAATCATGTCGGCTGCCTTTTCCGCGATCATCATCACCGGCGCGTTGGTATTGCCGGACACGAGCGTTGGCATGATCCCGCAGTCGACGACGCGTAGCGACTGGCAACCGTGCACGCGAAGCTCGCTGTCCACGACGGCGTACGGATCGGACGCGGGGCCCATCTTGGTCGTGCCGCTCGGGTGAAAGATGGTTCCACCCGTGTTCTTGGCGAACTCGAGTAAACCTGCGTCGGTCGTCACGTCGCTACCGGGGCGATATTCGCCTTCCACGAACGGCGTCAGTGCGCGTGTCGCGGCCAATTGGCGCGCGAGACGCAGTCCGGCGATCAATGTCGCTCGATCGTGCTCGGTGGACAAATAATTCGCCTGCATGATCGGCGCCGCCAGCGGATCGTTCGTCGCGATCCGGACAAAGCCCCGCGCGTCAGGACGCAGTTGGCAGACGGACATCGTGAATCCCGAGAATTCGTGAACCTTCGATCCCGCCATCTCCGAGGATAGCGTCGCGACATGGAATTGCACGTCCGGTCGAAGCGACGTTGGCAACGCGCGCGCGAACAGACCGCCCTGGTTGATGCCGACGGCCATCGGTCCCCGCCGATGCAACAAGTAATCGAGTCCGATGCCGAGCTTGCCGTGCCACGTGCGCAACAAATCGTTGGTCGTCACCGGCTGCGCGCATCGAAAGATCACGCGCGCCTGCAAATGGTCTTGCAAATTCTCGCCGACGCCGACCAACGGTTGGACAACGTCGATTCCGAAACGGCGCAACAGATCGGGCGGTCCGACGCCGGAAAGTTGCAGGATTTGCGGCGACTGCAGCGCACCGGCCGCGATGATCACTTCGCGCCGCGCGGCGGCGCGTCGATCGCCTCCCCCTTGTCGATAGACAACGGTGCGCGCGCGTCGATCCTCGAATTCGACGCGTGTGGCGTGCGCGTCGGTTTGGATATCGAGATTCGCGCGCGACCTTGCCGGCCGCAGGTACGCGGTCGCAGCCGAGCAACGCACGCCGTGGCGCGTCGTGAGTTGGTAGTAGCCCGCACCTTCTTGCGTTGGACCGTTGAAATCGCGGTTCCGCGGAATACCGATCTCCGCCGCCGCTTCGATAACTGCGTCGATCAATGGATGGCGGTTCTCGATATCCGAGGCCCACAGCGGCCCGTCGCCGCCGTGAAATGCGTCGGGGCCGCGCACGTTGTGCTCGAGCTTGCGAAAATACGGCAACACGTCCGGGTAGCCCCAACCCGGATTGCCCAGTGCTGCCCAGTGGTCATAGTCCTCGCGCTGACCCCGAATGTAGATGAGGCCATTGATCGACGAAGAACCGCCGAGCGTGCGCCCGCGCGGCCAATAGACTTTGCGACCATTCATCTCCGGCTCGGGCTCGGTATAGAAACGCCAATTGACGATCGGATGGAACATCGTCTTCGCGTAGCCGATCGGGATGTGGATCCATGGATACGTGTCGCGCGGGCCGGCTTCGAGCAGGAGCACCGAGTAACGGCCATCGGCTGACAAGCGATTGGCGAGGACGCAGCCCGCGGTTCCTCCGCCGACGATTACGTAGTCACGGGTTGGCGCGGGCATCGGGACGCAATCGGGAAGCGCGACTCTTGGACCGTCGCTCTGGCGGTGTTGAGTTCAGTGTAGCGAAAGCGCGTCGCCTGGCTCGGATCGATCGCACAATCCTCCGGATCTCGTCGCCGCGGAGATTGCCCCGGGGCGATCGGCTTTCGAAGTGCAAGAACATGAATACAAGAGGGATTGGATCAGCCGCCCGGGCCGCTCCGCCTGGGTCCCAGCCGTTTGACGTCAAGCCGCCAAAACTGCTAAAATCGCGCGTTTCGACGGAGGGGTTCCCGAGCGGTCAAAGGGAGCAGACTGTAAATCTGCCGGCTCTGCCTTCGAAGGTTCGAATCCTTCCCCCTCCACCATCGAGGCAGGGGACGGGTGGCGAAAGGAATAATCGGGAATCGGGGCAGTCGTCGCAGCGCGTCCGTGCGGAGCACTTTTACCGGTACTCCCCAACTCTTTACCGCAAAAGCAAGCGACTCTTAATCCAGAAGCGAGCTCTGGCCGCAAGAACGACGCGGGTGTAGCTCAATGGTAGAGCAGAAGCCTTCCAAGCTTACGACGAGGGTTCGATTCCCTTCACCCGCTCCAGCGATATCGAAAAGGATTGGTTTGGCACGGCAGTAACGAGGCGCCCATGTAGCTCAGTGGTAGAGCACTCCCTTGGTAAGGGAGAGGTCGCGCGTTCAATCCGCGCCATGGGCACCAGAAACGACGCGCGAAAGTTCACCCCTACTTTCATGCGGGTG
>DASXPO010000087.1:0-8284 GCA_036493535.1 Casimicrobiaceae bacterium | reverse complement strand
GCAGGCTCGTAGGTCGTCCCGTAGGCCTGGTTCTTGTAAACCGCCCACGACGGGAGCTTCGCCGCTTCCGGCGATGCATACGTCGTCGCCTGCCCGTCGTCGACGAGCTTGACCTGCAGATCCATCGCCGAGCTCCACATCACGTCGGCGGACCCCTGACCGGACGCGGCCTCGGCGATGAAGCGGTTGTACATCTCGGTCGAGTTCATGTCGTTGTACTCGACCTTGACGTTCGGATACAGCGCGCTGAAGTCCTTGATCAGCGGACCCGCGGCCTTGGTGTCGAGCGCGCTATAGATCACAACCTTGCCTTCTTTGTTCGCCGCGGCAATCGTTTGCGCATAGTCGGCGGGATAGCCGGCGGGAACCTGAGCCGCCGCGCCAAATGCGACGGTCGCGAGCGGGATCAGCAAGCAAATGCGTTTCATTATTCGGTCTCCTTCGCGGCCGGCAACACGACGGGCTTGTACGTGAGCACCATGAACGTGTCCGGGAAATAGCGGTTCGGGTAGAACGACGCGACGCCTTTGTTGATTTTCTTGCTCGGATCGGTCGTGCCTTCAGCGGTGACGAGGTAGATCTTCTTCGTCTTCGGGTCGACGGCCATCGTGCGCGCGTACGGTCGCGTCGTCGTCGCTTCGGCGAGCTTGTAATTGTCCGGATCGACCTGGTCGTAGATCACGAGATTCGCGTCCACGCCGTTCGACGTGTAGATCTTCTTCGTCGTCCCGTCATAGACGACGCCGTCATTGCCGCGGCCGATCTCGAGCGTCGTGACGACTTTGCCCGAGTTTGCGTCGATTACGGCGAGCACCGGCGCCTTGCCGCGACAGCCGACGAAGATTCGCTTGTGGCCGCTGTCATATGCGATGCCGGTCGGCTGCTCGCACGGTGCGGTGGCCCACTCGCTGACGACTTTGCGCACGGCAATGTCGATCTTGACGACTTGGTTGCGATCGCGCAGCGCCATGAACAGATTGCCCTGTCCATCGGGTACTGTCCCATCCAGCTTCCTGCTTTCCATCGGCAACTTGCCGACGACCGTTCCGGTCTTGGCGTCGACGAACGCGACCGTCTTGCTGTCGCCCATCGTGAAGGCAATCTGCTTGGTAACCGGATCGTAGAACGCAGAGTCGATGTCCTCGCCGAGCTTGATGCGGTCGACGGTCTTGAGCGTCGAAAGCCGGAACACCGTGCTCGTGCCATCGCCATTCGCCGTGTAGCCGCGGTCGAACTCCGGCACCAGCGCAATCGAATTCGCATCATCGGTCTTGTCGAGCGTGCGAACGAGCTTGCGAGCCTTCACGTCGAACACGCCGACGCCGTCGCCGCGCCGCCCGATGAACAGCAATCCGCGGTTCGCGTCGAGCGTGATGTAGTCCCAATCGGGATTGGCGCTCTTGAGCATTGTCGCGGATTCAAGGCGATGGAACGACTGCGCTCCCGCCGGCAGCGCCAGCATCGCCGCGGCAATGGCAACGCCTAGCGCGATGTTCAGCGCCCTGCGCGTGAAAACGTGAACCCACTTGCATTGCATCGATTCCTCCTGAAGGTCAGCGGGTCGGCAAGACTTCGTAGCGCAGCAGCGCGGCCTGCGTCGGCGCCTTGCCGGCAACGGCGACATAGAAACGGTTCAACTCGGGAACCAACAGCGCCGTCTTCGCGCCCTTGGCGGATGGCACGCGGCCGATCTCGACGTAATGGTCGGCGTCCTTCTGCTCGAACACGCCGACGTAGTCGTCACCGGCAAGATAAATACGATGGGATACGGCATCGAAAATCAGCTCGTTCGTGCGCTCGGGAGCCGCAAAGCTCGCGACCGATTTGCCGTTCGCAGTATCGAGAACAACCAGTTTGAACGGCTTGCGCGTCACGACGAACAGGCGGCCGTTGCGCTCGTCGAGAGCGATGGGCGCATTGTTCTGCCCTTCCTGCACGGGCCAACGCGCGAGCACCGAGCGCGTCTTCTTGTCGACGACCGCGATCTCGCTGCGCCCCGCGAGATTGACGAAGATTCGGTTGCCGTTCTGTTCGGCTGCGATGCCTTCGGTGAAATCCGTGTCGAAGGCGATCGTTCCCAACACCGCGCCTGTCGCCGCATCGACTTCATTGACGAAGGTTTGTGTCATCTTGGGTGTTGCATTCTTGCCGCCGGTGACGATCCACAGATGGCCCGCTGACGCGTCGTCCGCCATGACGTCGGCGCCGAGTACGAGCTTGATCGTGTCGACGACGCGGTATGTCTTGCCGTCGAGCACCTTTGTCAGGCTCTTGCCGCTGTCGGTCACGAACAGCTTGTCGCTTTGCCGGGCGTAGTGAATCGCGTGCGGCTCGTCGAAGCCCTTTACCGTCTTGCGCAGCGCGCCCGTTGCGAGATCGAAAACGAGCAGGCTACCCTGTTCCTCGCCGGCGACGAATAGGCGATTGCCGTGTACGTCGGCGGCCAGATGATCGAAATCGCCTTCGTAGCCCGAAATCGGCGTGCGTCCGAGCAGCTTGAGCGGCGGGTCGGCAACCGCGATCCCCGAAAAAAGCGTCAGGCAACACAGGACGCCGATCGAAGCAACGCGGGCCATGTGTGTGTTCATCGTTGGTGGATCGTAAAGACGTGCTCTGAAGTGAATCTGAACCGTTTCTGAAACTGTGTTCAGCGACGGGGATTGGGCGACGGTGAAACGCGTGTACGAGATCCGGCGCGTCAAAACGGAAGCGACTTCCGATGAATCAGAACGAGAAGCCGAAGATCGCCTTGACGGTCCACGTGTCGGCGGCGCTGGTCAATCCGCGCCCGACGCCGAAGTTCAGCGTCCACGTTTTCATATCGGCGTCGATGACCGCATACAACGTGGTGTCCTGCTCGTTGAAGGGCAGGATGTGCTTCGTCGTGCCGAGACCGCTGTAATACTCGATGCCCAGCGCGACGCGCTCGCTCGCGTTGTGCGAGGCCTTGAACGCGAGACCGACATCCGGCGTGGCGCTCGCCATGCCATTGGAGAGATTCCAGCCGAACACCGGATTGACCGCGAGCAGCCATTCGTGCGCGCGGTAGCCGGCCATGATCCGCAGCTCGGTGCTCCACTGTGATTCCGAAAACTGCTGCTGGAGGTACGACAGCTCCGCGTTGGCGCCGAGGAACCATCCGCCGGTTTCGTCGTCGCCGCGGATCGGCAACCATTTGAGACGCAGCTTCGCACCGGCGACGTCGAAGCGTCCCGACACATCGCGGTTGGTCGGGATGTACAAGCCGGCTTCCCACGTTTTCGTAATGCCATAGGAAAATTCCGGTGTAATGCGCAGCCCGTGATTCGGCACTGCCTCCCCGGGGTAATCGGGTGTGGTGCGGCCGCTGGGCGTCGTGTTGACGTGCAGCTCGAGGCCGTATTCACCCGGCGCGTTGATGTCGTCGGTGTAGACCTGGATCTCATCGCTCAACGCCGCCGTCGCGGTTCCCGGAGCGATGACCCAGCACCACACGGTCAAGAGACAGAGTGCGCGGCAATTCATTATCGGCCTTGGCAGACAAGAGCAATGAGGGCCAAACGCGATCGAACCGATTTCCGATCGGCGCATCCAATCGCGAGTTCAAAAAATGGGCCTCCTCGCGGAGACCCAAAGACCTTGGGAGGAGGAGGCCCAAGGACATTAATCGAGTTTCTTGAGCTCCTCCTTCACGACCTCGGGTTGCAGCGGAATGAACACGTGTTCGTCGGCGACCACCTGCTGTCCTTCCTTGCTGAGCACGAGCTTGAGGAACTCCTTGATCTTGGGATCGAGCGGCTTGCCTGGCGCCTTGTTCACATAGATGTAAACGAAGCGGCTGAACGGATACTTGTGCGCGTAGACGTTCTCGACCGTCGGCTCGTAGCACGTATCGCCGTCCTTCCACGACACCTTCAGCACCTTCACGTTCGGCGTCACGTTGGCGAGCATCGCGTACGTGAGTCCGCCCGGCTTCTTCGCCATGTCCCGCGCGGCGACGGTGAACGCGTGGGTCAGGCCCTGGCTCTTGGCCCACTCGATGTTCTCTTTGTACTCGCCGCCGTTCATAGCGACCACCTTGAAGTACTGCTCGATGCCGTTGACCGGCTTCAGGCCGTAGAGGTGAATCGGACGGCTCGCCCATTCGCCTTTCACGCCCAGGTCGCCCCACGTCTTCACCTCTTTGTAGCCAAGCTTGCGCGTCTTCGAGTAGATCGCATCGAGCTGCGGCAGGCTCACGCAATCGATCGGATTGTCCTTGTCCACGAGGATGACGCTCGCCGCGGTCTTGCCGAGCGAGCCGACGCTGCCCGATGCGACCTTGATCGGCGTCGGCTCGTAGCCGAACTTGTCCACGAACGCCTTGATCTCGGAGGGGAACATCTCGCGCGCCACCGGTGCGAGATCGCCCTTGCCGGAGGCCAGTCCCGGCGAACCAGCGCCGGACGCGCGCAAATCTTCGGTGACGCTGATCTCCCGATACTGCTTGCGATAAAGCTTCGCCCAGCCGACGACGAGCTCGTCCATGGTGTCCGAGCCGACGATGTTGAGCTCGACCTCCTTGGCATCCTCCGGAATCGGCACCTTGCCGGGCTGCCATGCGGGTGTCGTCGGATCGACATTCAGGTTGTGCTCCGGCTCCGCATGCTTGAGCGCGAGAGCCGTGGGCGAAACGAGCGCCGCTGCGACAAGCGCGGCCCAGACGATACGAAACTTGCGATTCATCTGATGTCTCCTTCTGCGCGCGAGCGCGTCAATCCTTGGACGGCTCGAACAATGCCTTGTAGCTCGGAATCTTTTTCGCCAGCTCGTCGCGGAGCACTGCCGACTTCGCGAAGTAGTCGCCTTCTACCGAGCTCACGTTCGCGTTGGCCGGCGGTTGCTTGAATGCGTAGACGATGAGACCGACGTTTTCGCCTGATGCATCGCGCATCGGCATCAGCACGACGAACTTCTTCGGGTCGTCCCTGGTCCGTTTCCACCGCGGATCGAGAATCGTGATGCCTTTCTTGATCACGTCGATATCGTCCGGATCGTCGGAATTGCCGACGCGGTCAGGAAAGCTTCCGGCAAACATCGTGTAAACGTCCGTCTGTCCGGGCGGCACCCCGTGCAGAGTGACGCTCAGCAACTCGGGGTGCTTCGCCATCGTTTCGTCGGAAAGCTTCTGGCCGTAGATCTTGTGCGACGGAGGTGTCCAGTTCTTCTTCGGTGCGTCGGCCGACCAACCCATGCTGCTGCCGAACATGACGCACGCGCCGACAGCAATTGCAATGACGGTTCTTGCGAGGTCCTTCACGTTTTCACTCCTAAGGTATTGGAACGCGAACGAATCGTATTCGCGCTGGCTGAATTGCCGATGAACGGCTGCTGAAATTGCGTTCAGTCGCCCTGCTATCAGAGATCGAGCACAAGGACCGGACTGCGCGCGCGTGAGCAGCATGGCGTGAACTGATCGTTGCGCGCGCGTTCCGCGTCGGTCTGGTAGAGATCGCGATGGTCCGGATCGCCGTCGATGACGCGCGTGAGGCACGTGCCGCACACGCCCTGCCCGCACGACGTCGGAATGTCGATCCCTTGCGCTGTCAGCGCCGCGACGACGGTCTGATCTTTGGGGATGCGGTAAACGCGGCCCGTGCTCGCGAGCCTGACGTCGAACTCGACGTCGTTCGGCGAAGCCTGCGCCTGCGATGCGAAGTACTCGCGATGAAGCGCCTGCTCGGGCCACCGCCGACGCCTTGCGGTTGCCAGCACCTGATCCATGAAGCCCTTGGGTCCGCAGACGTAGAGATGGGTGTCCGGCGCTGCAGCAGCGATCACTTTCTCCACATCGAATTTCTGATCCACCGGACCATCGTTGAAATGAAAATGCACGCGGTCTGCGAACGACGACTCGCGAATGCGCTTCAGAAACGCCGTGCGCTGCTCCGCGCGTGTGCAGTAGTGCATCTCGAATTCCGCGCCGATGTTCGCCAGCCGCTCCGCCATGCAGAGAATCGGCGTGACGCCGATGCCGCCCGCGATCAGCAGCGAACGTTTGGCACCGTGCGCGAGCCGGAAATGGTTGCGCGGCTCGCTGATCTCCAGAACGTCGCCTTCGTGCACCTGCTCGTGCATCGCGGCCGATCCGCCGCGCGAATCGGCAACGCGCAGGACGCCGATCAGGTAGCGTTGCGTGTCGCGCGGGTCGTTGCACAGCGAATACTGCCGCACCAATCCGTCGCCGATGTGGACGTCGATGTGCGAACCCGCGCCGAAGCTCGGCAGCGGATTGCCGAGCGGATCGGCGAGCTCGAAGGTGCAGATATCGGTCGCCTCGACGCGCTTGCCGACGACCTGCACCGAAAGCCGTGCGCTCTCCGGCGTCGAGCGGAACTTACGGCGAACGTAACTGCTGATGCCGGTGTACGCGAGAAACGGAATGCCGAGCGCGCCGAACATCAGCACGACAGGGAACAGCAGGTTGCCGGTCTTGCCGCCGACTTGGCCCATGTGCCATGACAGCATCCAGAAATACAGCTTGTGGCCCGCGCTCGCCTCGGCGTACGGAACGAACTTGACGACCGTGTCGGTGTACGGATCGATGTAGATCATCGTGCGCGCGAACGCGTGCGGCGCATCCGTCGTAACGGTGAAGATGTCGAGCGACTCCTTCGGCTTGCGCGGCGTCGGAAAATGGATCAGCGTTTCGCCGGGATTCGGCACGAGCGACTGCACGTGCCGCCAGTATGTTTCCATCGGCAGCGGCGTTTGAGCGCCGGGGACCGCGACCTGCGGCGGCTTGTACGGCTTCGAGCCCGCAAGGGCATAGACGCCGTCGCGATACCAGTCGAACGCCAACGGAAGTCCGGTGAGCGCGCTCGACAGCACGAATAACCCCACGTAAAGGCCGATCACCTTGTGGCGGTTGATCGTACGGTGGCGGCCCGTAAGACGCGGATCGAACGCCGCCGCCGCGCGCAGCGCGCGCGCGCGGCGCGGCCACCACATGTACAGACCGCCGCCGAGCAAAACGATCCCGAAAAGCAGCGCATTGATGCCCGTGATCAAACTTCCGCCTTCGACGAAGCGGAAGCGATGCAGTTGCTCGATCGTCGCGAGCCAGCCGCCGTAGCGGTCGCGCTGGCCGAGAACGTCGCCGGTGCAGGGATTCACGAAAACGTCGTGCTGGTATTCACCGGGCTCGGCGATCCGGACCTGGACAGTGGGTATGCGTACAGCACCTTCTTCGGCCGCCGTGAGTCGAATGTAATCGAGCTCGCCGCCCGGATGCGCGGCACGCGCGCTGCTTGCGATCGTGTCCATCGACACACGCTCGCTGCACGCGGCAACCGTCAACAAATCGCGATTGACGATAGGCTCGAGATGCGGTCGATACGCGACCAGAATGCCGGTGATCGCGACGAACAGCAGGACGAGGCCGAACGTGAGGCCGGTCCAGCGGTGCGCTTGTAAAACCAGCGTGCGGAACGCGATTCGGGCGCGCCCGTTCGCGTTCGCGCGCGCCCGACTTTGCAGTTCCGGTCCCGCGACCAGATCGTTTGCAACGGCACCTTCACTTGGCATGGATGCCCTCCAATGCGACATCGACGAAGCGGTTCGTATACGTGTCCGCCACGCGCACCGACTTGTACTTCGGGTTGGCTTCGGCCAGCACGCGCCATTCGTATTCGGCGCCGTCCTGCGGCATGCGGCCGTCGGTCTTGAACATCGGGATTTCCTGCTTCAGCACCTTGAGATAAGCGGCTTTGTCTCTCTCTTTGTCCTTGCCCATGAAATCAGGCGGAATCACCGCGGCGATCTCTTCCGGCGTATGCGTGTTGATCCATTGCAGCGTGCGGACGAACGCTGTCGCGAGATGCTGCGCGATTTCGGGACGCGCGGCGACGCGATCGCTACGCATGTACACCGTCGACGTCGGCAACAGCGTGCCGAGATGCTTGCGCGTTCCCTCGACGGACGTGAGATCGGCAAACACCGTTGCGAGACCGAGGCTTTCGTAGTAGTCGCCGTCGGGCACGGGCGCCACGACGAGATCCGCCTCGCCGGCGCGCAGCGCGGCCGCGATCTTGTCCTTGCTCTCGTTGCGGATGCGCGTGTAGTCGGTAAGCTTGTGGCCACCTGCGAGCATGAGCGCGTTCGCAACGGCGGTCTTCGACGAGCCGTCGCCGCCGGCGATGATGCGGCTACCCTTGAGATCGGCGACGCTCTTGTAGCGATCCTTCGCCTGGTTCGCCACGAGCACGTTGGCGCCGGGCGTCACGCCGAGCGTTACGATCGCCTCGAAATTCCTCCCCGCCGCGCG